>JAILBH010000014.1 GCA_024681195.1 Treponema sp. | reverse complement strand
TGTAATTGTAGTTGGACCAGAACTCAAGCTCTGGCAGTGTGGTCTTCCTACAAAAATGGCATTGGAATTGTTCAAGCCATTCCTTATGAAAAAACTCGTCGACAAAGACGTAGTATTCAATATTAAAAAAGCAAAGATGCTTGTAGAGTCTGAGTCTCCGGAAGTATTTGCAATTCTTGATGAAGTTGTAAAAGAGCATCCTGTTATGCTCAACCGTGCTCCAACTCTTCACCGTCTTGGTATTCAGGCATTTGAACCGGTACTTGTAGAAGGTAAAGCTCTTAAACTTCACCCGCTCGCATGTAAAGCTTTCAACGCCGACTTCGATGGTGACCAGATGGCTATCCACGTACCTTTAACACAGGCTGCACAGATGGAATGCTGGACCTTGATGCTTTCTGCCCGCAACCTTCTTGACCCTGCTAACGGTAATACAATCGTTGCACCTTCTCAGGACATGGTACTTGGTATTTACTACATGACTGCTATCAAGCCAAACGCAAAGGGAACTGGAAAGCGTTTCTCTACTCCTGATGAAGTTCGTATGGCAGCAGAACTTGGAAATATCGAATGGCAGGCACTTATTAAGGTTCCTGCTCCAAAGAATTCCTTTGACAGCGCAGCTCTTAAAGTTAAGGGCGACAGTGCCTTTACTCAGGGAACTCAGGACTTTAAGGAAGGCGATTTAATCGAAACTTCTGCCGGACGTCTTGCATTCAACGAAGCAATGCCTGAAGGAATTGATTTTGTAAACCGCCAGATGTTTGATAAGTCTTTGAAGAAGATGATTGAGCACGTATACCACACTAAGGGTTCTTGGCTCACAATCCAGATGCATGATGCAATTAAGGATGTTGGTTACAAGAACGCTACCTTCTATGGTGCTACACTTTGTATGGACGATATCCTCGTTCCTGCAGAAAAGACAAAGATGGTTGAAGAAGCCAACAAGAAGGTTGAAAAGATCGTATACGATTACAGCCATGGTAAGACAACTGCCGACGAACGCTATAACAGTGTATGTAACATCTGGGCTCGTACTAACGACGAACTCACAAAGATAATGATGGATAACCTTGCTAAAGACAAGGACGGATTCAATACAATTTACATGATGGCTACATCTGGTGCCCGAGGTTCTCGTGGTCAGATTTCTCAGCTTGCCGCAATGCGTGGTTTGATGACTAAGCCTAATGGTGAAATTATTGAACTTCCAATTAAGTCTAACTTCTATGAAGGTCTTTCGGTTATCGAATACTTTATTTCTACTAATGCTTCCCGCAAAGGTCTTTCAGATACAGCTTTGAAGACTGCCGATGCAGGTTACATGACTCGTCGTCTTGTTGATGTTGCACAGGATGTAGTAATCAACGAAGAAGACTGCTGTACAATCAACGGTATTGACTATGCTGCAATTAAGGACGGAGATGATATCAAAGTACACCTTAAGGACAGAATCGTAGGTCACTTTACAATTGAGCGTGTTGTTCACCCAATTACAGGTGAGCTTCTTTGCGATGTAAACCAGTATATCGATGATGATATGGCACAGAAGATTGAAGAAGCCGGTGTAGAAAAGGTTAAACTCCGCACAGTACTTACCTGCGAAGCTAAGCACGGTATTTGTGTTAAGTGTTACGGAAAGAACCTTGCACGCAATAAGATTGTAGAAATTGGTGAAGCAGTTGGTATTATTGCTGCTCAGTCAATCGGTCAGCCTGGTACTCAGCTTACACTCCGTACCTTCCACTCTGGTGGTACTGCCGAAATGTCTACAGAAGATAACAAGATTGTTCTTAAGTTCAATGCCATTATGAAGGACATTGTAGGAACTCACGTAGAGCTCAAGAACAAGAACTGGTTGTTTACTCGTAAGGGTTACATGACTGTTATCCGTATTCTTGATGAAATTGATCTTGCAAAAGATGATGAACTTCTTGTAGAAGACGGAAAGAGCATTATGCGTGGAAATCCTGTTCTTAAACATAAGGGCAAGGAAGTTCTTGCTGCTGTAACTGGTAAGGTTGTAATTATGGGCAAGAAGCTCTACCTTACAAGTAAAGAACAGAAGATTGAAATTACAAACGGTTCTAAGATTTATGCTAAGGCCGGAGATATCATTAAGAAGGGTGAACCAATCGGAGAATTCGAACAGTTCATCGAGCCTATTATTGCAGAAAGTGACGGATACATTCACTTTGAAGATGTAATCGTAGGTTCAACTCTGGAAGAGCGTGTTGATATGGACACAGGTGCCAAGGAACGCGTTATTACAGATCTTCACCTTGATGTTAAGCAGCCTCGTATTCTTATTACCGATGAAGCTGGTAACGAAGAAGGTACTTACTATCTTCCAGCCGGTGCAACTCTCATGGTAGAGGATAAGCACAAAATCAAGGCAGGTGATATGCTTGCTAAGATTCCTAAGGAAGCTGTTAAGTCTCAGGATATTACTGGTGGTCTTCCACGTGTATCTGAACTCTTTGAAGCTCGTAAGCCAAAGAATCCTTGTGTACTTGCACAGATTTCTGGTACCGTTAAGTTTGCCGGTATTACAAAGGGTAAGCGTATAATTACAATCGAAGATGAATACAACAAGAAGTTTGAACACTTTGTACCAATGACCAAGCGTATGATTGTACGTGATGGTGATAAGGTAGAAGCTGGTGAACAGCTTTGTGCCGGTTCTCCAAACCCACAGGATGTTCTTGCAATTCTTGGTGAAAACGCACTTCAGAATTACCTTATGGATGAAATTCAGGCCGTTTACCGTGCTCAGGGTGTAGATATCAATGATAAGCATATTGGTATTATCGTACGTCAGATGCTCCGCAAGGTAGAAATTGTTGCCGTAGGTGATACAAGATTTATCTTTGGACAGCAGGTAGATAAGTACAAGTTCCACGAAGAAAATAACCGTGTAATAGCCGAAGGTGGACAGCCGGCAATTGGTCGCCCAATGTTCCAGGGTATTACAAAGGCTTCTCTGAACGTAGACTCATTTATTTCTGCTGCATCCTTCCAGGAAACAACACGCGTTCTTACAAACGCTGCAATTTCCGGTGCAACAGATGGCCTCCACGGTATTAAGGAAAACGTTGCAATTGGTCATATGATTCCTGCCGGTACAGGTATCAAGAATTATAAGGATATCAAGCTCTTTGACGAATCTGCCACAGACTTGGATGTTCAGATGAATGAGATTCTTGAACGCCGCCGCCTCGAAGAAGAAGCAGAAGCACAACAGGAAGAAGCTTCTTTTGAGCCGGAAGAAAGTGACTAGTTATCATTGTCGGGCTTGACCCGGCAATCTATTCACAAAGCCGTACATGAAAGTGTGCGGCTTTTTTTATGTATTCATAAGAAAATGATATGCTCCCTCACTCGCGCATATCATTTTACATGCAAACTAATAATGAAAGCCCTAGGTCCCATTGAATGTTTTTTTCTTATGTACTCATTTTATCTTTTTTAGTATAATTATTGTTTACAATGAATTACGAAAATCCGTTGATTGTTCAGGGTGACAGGTCTCTTTTACTGGACGTGCATGCGCCGCTTGCGGACGAGTGCAGGAATGCGCTTATTCCGTTTGCAGAGCTGGAAAAGTCGCCGGAACATCTTCATACTTATAAATTAACACCTCTTTCGCTTTGGAATGCGGCTAGTGCGGGGTTTACTGCTGATGATGCGGTTGCTGTGCTTGAAAAATATGCGCGTTACGAAGTTCCAAAAGCAATTCCTGCCTGGATAAAAGAGGTTAGTGGACGTTTTGGAAAAATAAAACTGGTGCCGGAAGAAGAAGCAGAGCCTCAAAAAGAAAAATATCTGTGCCTTAAGGCAGAAAATCTGGCAATTTTTAAAGAAATTGGAGCAAATACCTCTGTAAAAAAATTTATTGCCCGCGATTTACAAAAAGACCTTTGCTATCGTATAAAGCTTACCGACCGGGGAACTATAAAACAGCTGCTTTTACAGGCAGGCTGGCCGGTAAAAGATGAAGTTGAGCTTGTTGACGGAGAACCTCTGGATTTTAATCTTCGTCAAACAACTTTGTCGGGTCAACCTCTTGTTATCCGTGATTATCAGACAGCATCGGCACAGGCTCTGGTTGGAGATAAAGGGCCTGGAACCGGTTTTGGAACAATTGTGCTTCCATGCGGGGCTGGAAAAACAATTGTCGGTATGCAGATTATGGACATGCTCAAAACCAGCACTCTCATAATCACAACAAATATAAGTGCAGTTCATCAGTGGATAGACGAACTTTTAGATAAAACAAATCTTACACGCGATCAGATTGCAGAATATACAGGAGAAAATAAAGATATTAAACCTGTAACAGTTGCAACTTATCAGGTGCTCACCTGGAGACCCGATAAAGAAGGACCTTTCCCTCATTTTTCGATTTTCCATGAACGTCCTTGGGGACTCATTATTTATGATGAAGTTCATATGCTGCCGGCTCCCGTTTTCCGTGTTGTTGCAGAGCTTCAGGCTGTGCGACGTGTTGGACTTACTGCAACTCTTGTACGTGAAGATGGCTGCGAAGGATATGTATTCAGTCTGGTTGGTCCAAAGCGTTACGATGTTCCGTGGAAGGAGCTTGAACGCGATAACTGGATTGCAACCGCAGAATGTGTAGAAGTAAGAATTGATCTTCCAAGTTATTGCGAAATTGAATATGCAGTTGCAGGTGCACGCGAAAAGCACAAAATTGCAAGCCAAAATCCGGATAAAATTCCGGTTGTTCAGGAAATTATTAAGAAATATAGTGATGATAAAATTCTTGTAATTGGTCAGTATCTGGATCAGCTTAATGAAATTGCTGAACTTTTGAAGGTTCCTATTATTACCGGAAAAACTCCAACCGCAGAACGGGATAGAATTTATTCCGAATTCCGGCAGGGTAAAATCCGCGTGCTTGTTGTTTCTAAAGTTGCAAACTTTGCAATAGATTTGCCCGATGCTTCTCTTGCAATTCAGATTAGCGGAACCTTTGGAAGCCGCCAGGAAGAAGCTCAGAGACTCGGAAGAATCCTTAGACCTAAAGAAAGAACCTCGCGCTTTTTTACACTGATTACCCGCAATACTGTGGAAGAAGAATTTGGTTCAAACCGGCAGAAATTCCTTGCAGAGCAGGGCTATTCCTATAGGATTGTCCGCTACGGAGGAGACGAAGAGCTATGATAAAGTGCCGCTCTACTGTTGAAGCCTGGACTAACAGTATTTCTTCTCTTTCGGACAGCCGCTTCTTTGATATAATGAGGCTCTATCTTGGCGAAATTGAAACCCCTTACAATAAAAGCCGTCTTATTGAACGTCTGGCCGGTTTTATAAAAAATGATGTCAATTCTTCGAATATGATTGCGCTGCTGGATGAATACGATGTAAAGCTTTTGACAGCGCTTGCGTTTATTCCAAATGCAACACAGGAAACTCTTATAGAATTTTTTGCAGCAGAATTTTCGGCTGCCGAAGTTGTGAGCGGTATTTCGAACCTGATTGCAAGGCTTTTTATTTTTGAAGAATCAGATAAATATAAAACCAAAATCTATTTGCGAATAAATCCGCTGCTTTATGACAAGCTCGAAGCTTATATTGGACTTTCGAATATTGTAAAACCGGCTCAGGTTGCAAAGACCTCTTTAGATGATGTTTTTTCTATGAGCCCTGATTTTATTGCTGCGTTTATTTCGTTCATAAATACAAAGGGCTGTTCCTGTAAGGCAGATGGAACTCTTAAAAAAAATATATTCAGCAAGGTACAGACGGTTTTTCCCGGAAAAGAAAAGGCAATTCAACTTTTGTTAAACGCATTTATAAACCTTAGTCTTGTGCGAGAAGGAGAAAAGGACTGGTTTGTTGACCGCGAACGTTTTACCCTTTTTGCAGGAATTGTTCCGGCACGGCAGTATGCACTACTTTGTGCTGCAGCTTGTTCACGGTTTAGCCGCGATGGTTTAAAAAAAGAAGCTCAGCTTTTACTTGATACTTTGTGTTCTGTACCTCAAAGTGGGGCAACACTGGCTGATATAATAAAGCTTGGTTTTCTTGCAGGGACAACTTTTTCGGCGGAAAGCGACTCCACCTCCAGATTCAGCAGAATGCTTGAGGCTGCGCGACAGGAAAGCGAATATATTCTGGAACACTCTGGTTCTATTGTTGAACGAATGCTGGACTGTGCAATTACATTCGGACTTCTTGTAAAGGCAGGTACAAATTCCCAAGGCGTAGAAGTTTATACCTGTGCAGATATTATGAAAACTTCCCGGATTCAGATTTCGGATGCAAAAATAAAACCGTTAAATATTGATTCTGCTTTTACTGTAAGCATTATGCCGGGGCTTTCTCTCAAGGAATTGCTCCCGCTTATGGATTTTCTGGAAATTAAAAACTGTGCTGTTGTTAATGAATACGAAATAACAAGACAATCTGTTTCTGTTGCCTTTGATCTTGGCTGGAATGTGGAAAAGCTTTGTTCCGAACTTTCACAGTATACGGCTTATGAGATTCCACAAAATCTTAGGGTTAGTTTTTCTGAATGGTATGATTCATATACTTCGGCAATGCTTTATCACGGATATGTACTCAAGGTTGCAAAAAACAATATTACACTTGTAGAAAACAATCCTAAGCTTAGGACTTATATAAAGGAAAAACTGGCTGAAGGCGTTTATCTTTTAAATATTCCTGTAAATGCGGATATTGCTTCTTTTACAGAAGAAAGCGGTCTTGATTTTATGGGAAGCGTAAAAAATCCTGTTCCAAATGGAGAAAAGCTTCCATTCCCGGCTCTAAGGGATGGACATTCAATCGAAACAGAAGTTGGTTTTGAAGGTGGAAAAGCTCCGGATAAAATTGATTTTACCGCTGCAAAAAATATCCTTAATTCTCTTAAGACGGAACTTAAGTCGCTCAATCTTAATAAAAATCAAAGGGAAAGCCTTCAGAATAGAATTGCAAATCGTCTTATTCTTACACCTGAACATCTTGCCCAGACAACAGTCCGCTCCGAAATTCTGGAAGCCGATGGAATGGACTTTAGCGGCAAGCTCCATCTTTTTGAAGCAGGGTTAAAAGAAAACGATATGATGGAAATTACTCTTCCGCAATTTGATAATGAAAACGAATACTTTAAAGTAATTGGACGAAGTCTTGGTATTACAAAACAGACCGGAGACGCTGTTGTACGTTTTGAAGTATACCCTGGTGGAGAAATTACAAATTTTGTTGTGAGCAGAATTACATTCTTGAGGAGATTAAGGTTTTAATGGAAGTATACATAATCCGTCACGGAAAAACTGACTGGAATAAGGAACTGCGCTTTCAGGGGGCGCATGATATTCCTTTGAATGAAGAGGGACGGGAAGCAGCCAGAAAACTTGGCGAACGTTTAAAGGACACACATTTTGATTATGTTTTTTCTTCACCGTTGAACCGGGCTTATGAGACGGCGTGTATTGTATTGGAACAGTCGGCGGCCCTTCGATCCGCGGTTCCTGAGCTTGTCGAAGGACAGGGACCCCGGAAAAATGAACTTCTTACCGAGCTCAGTTTTGGAGAACTGGAAGGACTTCCTTTTGATCAGTGGATGGATACCGACGAGCCTAGAAAATATTTTTTTAAAGAACCAGGCCTTTATGTTCCACCAAAGGGTGGAGAAACCTTTGAATCTGGAATTGAACGTACCGGGAAATTTGTTCAGACAGTGCTTGAACCAATTTACCAGGAAAACCCGGATGCTCGTATAATGATTGTTGCACACGGTGCAATTCTAGCCGCCCTTATGTGTAATCTGGAAGGACGTGGTGTAGAAAACTATTGGGGTAACGGACTCAAAGGCAACTGTGAAGAAACAATTTATAAATATGACGGTAAAAGCTGGTCACTTGCCAGCGAAGAAAAAGCTCAGGAAAATCCGTATATGAAATTTGCAGAGGCCGAAGAACATGGCGCCAGACTTATTGCTAAAGACGACCCGGATTCTGCCTCCTGTACTGCACAAGTGCTGAAGGCTGGCGGGGTAGTGATTATTCCGACAGACACAGTGTATGGTTTTAGTGGGATAGTGAAAACACAAGAGGCCCTTCGACAGGCTCAGGGACCACGTGATTCCACTGGGGTCCCTGAGCCTGTCGAAGGGCCTCCCCACCAAGACACGCAAAACCGCATCCGAGCAATCAAGGGAAGGGCAGAAACCAAGCCTATGATCCAGCTCATTGCAACACCGCAAGACCTTGCAAAATACACCAGCGACAACGTACCCGCAAGCCTGTTGCAAAAATGGCC
>JAILBH010000084.1 GCA_024681195.1 Treponema sp. | reverse complement strand
GTGCGGGCATCGTAAAAAGGCGACTCACCGAGAGAGTGTTTTTCTTTTATAAAAAGTTCGGCTGTGTAGGTTTTGATATCATTTGCCATAAATGGAATTTTGCCCACTTAAATATAATAAACGTAGTTTTCTTTGCGTGGTGCGGCTTCCTTTGGAGGTTCGGCGGCATAACCAAGAGCGCAGTGGCCGATTCCTTCGTACTCATCCGGGATTCCGAGTTTCTTAAGGATATTTTTGCCAAATTCACTCTCGAATTCTTCTTTTGCACGGTGAATCCAGATGCTTGCAACTCCAAGACTTTCTGCGGCATTCATAAGATTTCCTAAAACGAGTGAGCCATCATACACATAAGTAGGAACATCTTTTTTTGCAAGGACAATCAGGATAACAGGAGCTCCATAGAATGGGTCGTAATCTTCTCCCCAGTTTGCAACTTTTCTGTTTGCAACCATAAGTTCATCGCGCATTTTTTTGTCTGTTACTGCAATAATAATTGGGCTTTGTTTTCCCATTCCTGTTGCAGCATAAGTTCCGGCCTTGATGATTGCCTTGAGTTCTTCATCCTTAATCATGTCCGGCTTAAAGTTACGGCAGCTGCGACGACTTTCCAATACTTTTAATGTTTCGTTCATAAACTCCTCCACCTATTTCACCTCATTTACCAGTTCTGCTCCGGCTGCAAATGCCTTCACATTTTCAAGCGTTGTTTCTGCAAGATTTTTGAGCGCATTTGTTGTAAGGAATGCCTGATGCCCCGTAATAATTACATTTGGGAATGTGAGCAGACGTGCCAGAGTATCGTCGGTCATGATGTCGGTCGACCAGTCGCTGAAGAAGTATTTGCTCTCTTCTTCGTAAACGTCCATACCAATGCCGCCAATGTGGCCGTGCTTAAGTGCGTGAACAAGAGCCTTTGAATCGATGAGTGCGCCGCGTCCTGTATTGATGATTACTGCATCATGCTTCATCATTTTCATACGGTCGTGGTTTACTACGTGCTTAGTTTCTTCTGTAAGCGGACAGTGAAGGCTCAAAACATCGCTGCGTTGGAAAATTTCGTCCAATCCAACGTATTCAATATTTTTTTCTTTTGCCCACTGCTCGATAGGGAACGGATCGTAAGCAATTATTTTCATGCCAAAGCCCATGAGAATATCTGCCATAATGCGACCGATTTTTCCGGTACCAAGAATACCTGCTGTTAGTCCAAACAAATCGCGGCCAGTAAGTCCTTCTATATTAAAATTGGCAGTTTTTGTACGCAGATATGCCTGCGGAATATGACGGGTTAGAGACATCAAAAGTGCAACTCCATGCTCTGCAACTGCATAAGGTGAATAAGCGGGAACACGAACAACCTTTATTCCAGCGGCGGCAGCAGCTTTCAAGTCAACATTGTTAAAACCTGCACAACGCAAAGCAATCAATTTTACTCCGCACTCCGCCAGAGTTTTTATAACCTCGGCATTTACAACATCATTTACAAAAACACAAACCACATCATAACCCTTTGCAGTGAGCGCTGTATTTTCGTTGAGCTTGTAGTCGCGGAAATCTATTTCATAATCAAAAGCCTTGTTAGCCTCAACAAACGACTTTTTATCATAAGAATGTGTATCAAAAAAAGCAATTTTCATTTTGTACCTCCGAAGTGTTATTGTGCGTGGTCCCTGAGCTTGTCGAAGGGCGACCCGACAATCTATCTCTAATATAATACCAAAAAACAAGAAAGGCAAATTTTATCACTACATCGGCACCATAACCTCAGTAGCAAAAACCCCCGGCTCGTTCTTGCGGTTTACGAAGCCGTCGTATTGTTCGGCAATTTTGTCTATACGGCGGAGACCAAAACCGTGTTCGCCTTTTTTGGAGGTGACTAGTTCGGTAAGCTTGTGGCGACGGCGGGCACTGGTGGAGTTTGAAACAGAAATGTAAAGCTGTTCCTTAAAAAGTCCTATGTAAATGCGGATAAACTTTTTTGGGATGGCAGCTCCCTCGCCGGCTTTGATTTTTTCGCAGGCTTCGATGGCGTTATCCAGAAGGTTTCCTACGATTGCACAAAGGTGAACATCGGTTATCGTAAGGCTCTTTGGAACCTTTGCGGTGCAGGAAACTTCAACCCCTTTTTTCTGCGCGATGGAAACTTTACTGCTCAAGATTGCATCTAGTCCCACATTGCCCGTTCGGATTGCAATATCTATGCTGTCTAAGTCCTGCTCCAGCGTGCCAAGGTAAGCATCCAGTTCTTCAAACTTTTGCATTGCAATCATTGCTTTAATTGACTGAATATGATTGTGGTAGTCGTGCCTCCACGCGCGCATGGTCTGGTAAATGTTCTGAACTTCGTCCCTCTGTTTTTTGAGAACGCTGTCCTGAAAGTCAGAAAGGCGTTTGTCGTATTTATGCTTAAGGAGAAGGATGGTGATTGTAACTGCCAGGATGATGCATCCCACGCAAATTAAGATCTGCAAAAACATTTTATAAACGCCTCATTCAAAGCTTTGTAAACACCGCGGGCAACGGGGAGCTGTTCGCCGTCATCCAGTATACAGTCGGTGCGGGTGATTTTGGAAACATGCTGAAGGTTTACCAGAAGTCCCCGCCGCAAACAGAAAAATGATTTTTCTTCAAAAGCACCGGCGGCTTCAGAAAATGAAGACTTCCATTCACGTTCAAAATCGGCGCCTTTCATATAAACATAGTGACCGCGGGCTTCTATATAAATAATTTTTCCAAAAGAAATACGTTCAAGCTCAGCACCCTGCCCCAGTACAAAATAATCTTCTTCCTGCTTCTGACTGTCTGCATAAATCTTATCGAGCAGTTCATTAATCACTTCTTCTTTTACAGGCTTAAGGATATAGCGGACTGCTCCAACTTCATAACCTTCAATTGCATAATCAGAAATTCCTGTAACAAAAACAATCTGAGAATCGCAGCCTCGACCACGCAGTTTTTTGGCAAGCTCCATCCCGTTTATTCCCTTCATCTGAATATCAAAAATCAAAACATCATAGGAAGGCTTGTCTTCGCTTTCAAAAAGAAACTGTTCTGCAGAAATATAGGTGTCTAATGCAATAGTGCAGCCGCGGTTTTTGGCCCAGGCCTCTACAAGGGAACATTCATAATCGAGTACAACTTTTTCATCTTCACATATTGCAATTTTGAACATAGTTATATTATAAACTATAGAAAATAAGCACGCAATAATAGAATCATCGCGTTTTTTATGATATAATTTTATTCTATGGAAGTATTTTTAGGAATACCGGCCGCAGATGGAATTGGAATTGGAACTGCCTTTGTAATTCCTGACCCGGTAAAAAGAGCAATTTCTCAACATCATATAAAAATTGATCAGCTTAATGCAGGCTGGAACCGCTTTGAACATGCCTCCCAGTCAGTAGTTTTTGAACTAACAAACCATCTGGATTCTCTTTCTAAAACAGATCCTAAAGACAAGATTCAGCGCGAGGTTTTTGAAACTTACATTCTCATGCTGGAAGACCCTGTTTTCTTAAGGGAAACCCGCGAATTCTATGAAAAAGAGCTCTTTAATATAGAATATTCCCTCAATTTTAAAGCAGAAGAATATGCCCAGCGTTTGCGTCAGTCTGGTAATGAATATCTTTCTGAACGAGCCCAGGATATTACCGATGTTTTTGGCCGCGTTCTTGATGAAATGCTGGATATCCATCCGTTTGATATAAACAATGTTCCGGATGGAGCCGTTATTTTTGCAAATGCGCTCAGTTCTTCGGACACAATCATCCTTTCTAAACGTAAGATTGCTGGTCTTGCGCTTTCGGAAGGCGGCGTTTCTTCGCACGTTGTTATTCTTGCCCGCAACTACGGAATTCCTACAATCACCGGCCTTGAAGACATCAACAAAAAAGTTCACAACGGTGAGACTGTAATTATTGATGGTACCAGTGCCGAAGTTCTTGTTAGTCCTGACCGCACTACAATTGATGAATATAAAGAAAAAATCAGAAATGAATTTGCTCACAAGCTGGAGCTCAAGCGCTTTTTGGATAAACCGGCTGTTACTCAAGATGGGACCGAATTCAAGCTGTTTGCGAACATCGGTACTCCCGAAGAAGCCGAGCTTGCCAAAGCCGAAGGTGCCGACGGAATTGGTCTTTTTAGAACCGAGTTCCTTTACATGAGCCAGAATGGAGCTTCACTAAATGCTGCAGCCCGTTCCTTCAGCGAACAGACTCAGTTTGAAGCCTACAAGCAGGTGCTCCAGATTATGGGCGACAAGCCTGTAACAATCCGTACTCTTGATGCCGGTGGTGATAAACTTATCAACTCGGTTGATATGCCGGTTTTTGACGAAAAGAATCCTCTTATGGGACTTCGTGCAATCCGCCTGAGTCTTGAGTGCCCTAATGTATTTAAGACCCAGCTGCGTGCCCTCTACCGTGCCAGTGTTTATGGAAATCTTAGAATTATGTTCCCGCTTATTTCGAACGTTGAACAGGTTTTAGAAGTTCATAAGCTTATTGATCAGGTAAAAGAAGAGCTTACCGCAGAAGGAATAGAATTTAATCCTAAGGTACCGCTTGGAATCATGATAGAAACCGCAGCCGCCGCAATCACAAGTGACTGTCTTGCAAAAACTTCTGATTTCTTTAGTCTTGGTACAAACGACCTTACACAGTACACGCTTGGTGTTGACCGTGAAAATCAGCATGTTGCAGGTTTATATAATGAATTTAGTCTTGCAGTTCTGCGACTTATTCAGACAACCATTAATTGTGCAGAAGAAGCCGGCATTCCGATTTCGGTATGTGGTGAAATGGCAGGTCGTCATGACAGTATTATGGTGCTTGCAGGAATGGGAATCAGAAACTTGAGTATGAGCCCAAAAATGATTTCAAGCACAAAGGAGCTTTTGAGCCGCTTTACAATCAATGAGCTCAAGGCTATTTCGGATAACAGACTCCATAATATTTAGGTTTTAATATGGGCAAAAAAAAGAATAAACCGGATTTTTCTAAACCAAAAGAACAAAAGGCAGAAGAACAGTTTGAACAGCCGGATTTTATAAATCCCGCTATGACAGCTGGAGAGATTTCTGTTGCTCCGGATGGAACTATAACTGTAAACGGAGACCTTTCTCCTCAAGATGCTGAATACGAAGGACTTCCTCTTGTTGTCATTGCCGGTCGTCCAAATGTTGGAAAATCTACTTTGTTCAACCGCTTTTTGCATAAACGTGTTGCAATTACAAACGACCAGCCTGGTGTAACCCGCGACCCTGTAGAAGCAACTGCAATTTTAAATAACAAGCCTGTTCATCTGGTAGATACAGGCGGTTACAAGCTTACCCGCGACATTGGTACAAAAGAAGCTGAGCTTGATGATTATGTTGTTGAGCGCTCTTTGGACATGATTGACCGCGCAGATGTGGTGGTGCTGCTGCTTGATTCCGGAGAAATTACGGGAGAGGACGAGGAATTTATTCTTAAGATGCGTCCTTATATGAAAAAGCTCATTGCTGCTGTAAACAAAACAGAAGGCGGACGCAACGAAGCCGAAGCCTGGAACTATGCCCGCTTTGGATTTGAACAGCTTGTATTTATTTCGGCCGAGCATGGGGATAGAATTTCTGAGCTTACAGATTTAATTACTGACCGCTGCGACTTTACCAAGGTTCGTGTTATTTCTTCTGACAGACCAATTAAGGTTGCAATCTTAGGAAAGCCTAACACAGGAAAGTCTACTCTTTCGAACAGGCTTACTCATTCAGAAAATTCAATTGTCTGCGATTATGCCGGAACTACCCGCGATGTTGTAGAGGGAGAATTCCAGTATGCTGGCCGCAATTTTAAGGTTCTGGATACAGCCGGCATAAGACGAAAGGCTCGGGTTCACGATGATGTTGAATATTATTCTGTAAACCGCGCAATCAAAACTCTGGATGAATGTGATGTAGTATTCCTTTTGATTGATGCTGTAGAAGGGCTTGCAGAACAGGACAAAAAAATCTGTTCTCTTGCTTTTGAAAAAGGCCGCGGAATTATTTTTATTTTGAACAAATGGGACCTTCGCGAAGAACAGGGCAACAAGGCTGTAAAGCAGGTTCGCGAATGGATAAACATAATGTTTGGTCAGATGGATTTTGCTCCTATTCTTCCGCTTTCTGCTCTGGAAGGAAAAGGAATTAAAGACCTTTTGAATACGGCAATTGAGCTTTACGAGCAGCTTAACCGCAAGATTGGAACTGCTTCGCTCAACAATGCTCTTCAGGACTGGCTGGACCGCTACCCTCCTCCTGCAAGTAAGACTGCGCATTTTAAAATCAGATATATGACACAGGCAAGTACAAATCCGGTAAGTTTTGTAATTTTTGCAACAAGACCCGAAGTTGTTCCTGAACCTTATGTTACCTATCTTAAAAACAGAATCCGCGAGGATTTAGGCTTTGATAACATACCTATTCAGGTTGAATTCAAAGGCAGCCGTCAGAAGTGGGAAGACAGGGAGAAATAGTTATGACATATTCAATCGGCGAAGTAGAAGAACTTACAGGAATAAAAGCTCACGTACTGCGTTACTGGGAAGAAGTAGTTCCAGGCTTTTCGCCGCAAAAGGATATGGGCGGACGAAGAACCTACACTCAGCGCGAAATTGAAATTATTTACAGATTAAAATATTTAATAAATGAAAAAAAGTTTACTGCCGAAGGAGCCGGTCAGCAGATTCTGGAAGAGGCACAGGCTCTCGAAGAAAATTCAGAAATAATCCGACAGATTCACGAGGCCCGTTCCGAGTTAGCCGATACTTACTTAAAGCTTAAACATTTATCTCAAGCTTGCGGCCAGTCGGCTCATACTTATAGTAACGAACCCCAGCAGCATTCATCAGACGCTTAGAAGCTTCTACAGACGGAGTTCCGTCATATTTATTTTCTGCATAAACAACTGTTTTAATTCCCGACTGAATAATTGCCTTGGCACATTCATTACATGGAAAGAGTGTTACATAAATCTTACAGCCTTCAAGAGAACCGCCGCGGTAATTTAAGATTGCGTTGAGTTCGCTGTGGCAGACATACGCATATTTTGTATCTAAAGTGTCGCCTTCGCGTGCCCATGGGAACTCATCATCAGAACAGCCGCGTGGAAAACCGTTGTAGCCCATAGAAAGAATTTTGTTATCTTCGCTTACAATACAAGCTCCTACCTGAGAGTTAGGATCCTTTGAACGAAAACCTGCAAGCTTTGCGACTGCCATAAAATATTCATCCCACGAAATATAGTCGCTTCGTTTTGGTGTAATTACAGCCATTTTTTTACTCCTGTTTTATCTTAAAAATTTATTTTTAATTTCTGTTTCTTCTGCTTCCGAAAAGCCCATTTTTTGCTTAAAAAAGTTTTCCAGCGAACCAAAATCCTTTTCCAACTGATTAAGTGAAGCTTTTATAAAATCCGGTTCCGCCATAAAGTAATGCTTGATTTTATGTGCAAGCTTGTGATTTCCGCGTGTAAGTAAAAGCCCTATATAGGCAAGGTTTGCTTTAATCTGAATTCTTGGATTTGTAAGCATATAATCCTTGATTATTGTTGCCCTGTCCACTCCAAGAAAAGAAAGCAGCAATGCCGAAACAACCCCGGTTCTGTCTTTTCCCGCAGTACAATGAAAAGCAACTGCATATTTTTCCTGTGGCAAAGTAAGAATGAATTTTAAAACCTTAACCAGATTATCCAGACTCTGCTTTGTTACCATCTGAACATAAAGCTCTGTCATTGGCGGCATCATAACCAGCGACTTCATACTGTGAACCCTTTTTTCGTGACTGATTCCGGCAACAGCTTCGTCAATAATAGGCATGTGGAAAACTTCGACGCCTTCAATAGGAACATCTGGTTTTTCGAGCATTTCTTTTTTGGTTCTAAGATCAATTATTGTCTTAAGATTGTAGCTCTCTTTTAATCTGACTATAGCATATGGACCTGGAGAAAAAAGCGTAGTTCCGCGGATAAGCATATGAGGTTTGATTTCTCTGTTATCGATGGTTTTTAGCCCGCCCAAATCCCTGTAGTTTTTTACATTCTTAAGCCTGATGATTTCCATATCTTTTAATTATAGCACAGTTTTTTTTATATACAATCATCAAAAACCACAAAGACATTGCAGAGTGTGTTTAGTATATGGTAGAGTTATGTTATGGAACAGCTTTTAATTGTCGAAGATGATGCAACTCTAAATCAAGGCTTATGCAAGGCTCTGCGCGAAGATGACAGAAAAATTGTTTCCTGCTGCAATCTTGCCGAAGCACGAGCCCAGCTTTCTTTGGGAACAGTTTCGTTTGTACTGCTGGACATAAATCTTCCGGATGGCAGCGGGCTTGATCTGCTCCAGCAAATCAAAAACGACAATCCTGCCCTTCCTGTAATTCTTCTTACTGCAAACGACACCGACCGTGATATTGTTGACGGGCTCGAAAAAGGTGCTGAGGATTATATTACAAAACCGTTTTCTCTTTCGGTTCTGCGTGCCCGCGTAAATACTCAGCTCAGAAAAGCACGCAGTCAAAAAAAGAACGATGAATTTACCGACGGAAAATATTTTTTTAATTTTTCGGACATGCGTTTTTGTGTAGAAGGAAAACAGGTGGAGCTTTCAAAAACAGAACAAAAGCTTTTATATCTTTTAACTCAAAATGCTCCAAATACAATTCCGCGGGATGTTCTTATTGACCGCATCTGGTCGGACGGAGAAGAATATGTAGATGAGAACGCACTTTCGGTTACAATGAAGCGCCTGCGCGACAAGCTTTCTCTTGGCGAAAAAATCCGTACGGTTTATGGCATTGGTTACGCCTGGTGCCTGGATGAGGTAAAATGAACTGGATCTTTATTGCTGTAAGTCTTGTTATTTTAATTGCCGCTCTTGTCATTATAATTTGTGACCGCATAAAAAACCGTCGTCTTTTAAACTCTATAGAAAGCATGCTGCACGAGGCAATGGGCGGGAGCTTTAATGCCTCAAGTTTTAATGAAAGCAGTCTTTCCAAGCTTGAATCTGAGCTTTCTGATTACCTAGAGTCCTCTTCCCTTTCGGCACAAAACATTCAGGCCGAAAAGGACAAGCTCAAGGAATTAATTTCGGATATTTCGCACCAAACAAAAACTCCTATTGCAAATCTTGTGCTTTACAGCGAGCTTTTGGAAGACGCAAGCCTTAGCGAAGAACAAAAAGCAAATATTACTGCAATAAGAACTCAGGCCGAAAAACTCAGATTTTTAATAGACAGTCTTGTAAAACTTTCAAGACTCGAAAGCGGAATAATTTCGCTTGAACGTCAGAAAACTCCAATTTTCCCTATTCTGCAAAATATTGCAGGTCAGCTTAAGGAACGGGCTGCGGCAAAGGGTCTGGATCTACTCTTAACCCCAACCAATTCCCTTGCCAACATTGATTCAAAATGGACTCAGGAAGCAATTTTTAACATTGCAGACAACGCAGTAAAATACACAGTCCAGGGAAGCATAAGCTTTGGTGTTACGGAATTTGATATGTTTGTAAAGGTTGATGTTTCGGACACCGGCCCCGGCATTCCGGAAGAAGAACAGACAAAAATATTCGGACGCTTTTACAGAGTTTCGTCGGTAAAAAACGAAGAAGGCGTTGGAATTGGACTTCATCTGGCGCGCGAAATTATCAGTGGTCAGGGCGGCTATATTAAAGTAAGCTCCAACTGCGGCACCAGCTCCAACTGCGGCACCACTTTTTCCATTTTTCTTCCCAAATAAATTCTTACAAAACTGACAGAATTAATTTTTTCTCTGAAAGATTCTTGAAAGATTGTTTTTGTATATTTTTAAGCGTAAAGGAGAAAATTATGGAAATTTTGAAAACCGAAGCACTTAAAAAAACATATGGAAATGGCGAAGCAAAGGTCGAAGCCTTAAAAGGAATTGACCTTTCTGTAAATAAAGGCGAATTTTTGAGCATTATTGGAACTTCTGGCAGCGGCAAATCTACCCTGCTCCACATGCTTGGCGGACTGGATCGTCCTACCTCCGGCAAGGTCTTTATAGACGGCAAAGATATTTTTTCTTTAAAAGATGAAGAACTCACAATTTTCCGAAGACGTAAAATCGGTTTTGTTTTTCAGGCATTTAATCTTGTACCGGTTATGTCGGTTTATGAAAATATTGTACTTCCTGTTGAACTTGATGGCGACAAACCTGATGAAGCTTTTGTAAACGAAATAATTGATATTCTTGGGCTTTCAGAAAAAAAGAAGGCACTGCCATCTCAGCTTTCGGGCGGGCAGCAGCAGCGAGTTGCAATTGCGCGTGCTTTAGCTGCAGCTCCTGCAATCATTCTTGCCGACGAACCAACCGGAAACCTGGATTCAAAAACCAGCCAGGATGTAATGGGACTTTTAAAAGTAACCGGCCAGAAGTTTGGACAGACAATCGTAATGATTACCCATAACGAAGAAATTGCACAGCTTGCAGACCGCACAATCAGAATCGAAGACGGCCTTATTGCAAGGGGGTAAAAAATGAAGATCAAAAATACATCTGTTATCCGTAAAACTGCCTTTGAATATATTCTTAAAAAACGAACAAAGAGTCTTATCCTTATTCTTTCGGTTGCGCTTTGTACTTTTTTGTTTACCTCTCTTTTTACAACAGGCGGCGGAATTTTAAACAAGCTCAAAGAATCTATGCAGCGCCAGATTGGAACTTCTGCAATGGGCTCTTATAAATATCTTAATCAATCCGAATACGAAACTCTGGCTGCAGATCCAAAATTCAAAGAAACCTGCAGCTGGATCAGCGTAGGCGAAGCTGCAAACCACGAGCTTGCAAAAGTCCGCACAGAGCTTCATTGGGCAAGCGAAAAGGCAGCTCAAAAATCCTTTTGTACCCCGGAAGTTGGAAGCCTTCCTCAAAAAGAAGACGAAGCAGTATTTTCAAGCCTTACTTTAAAGGCGCTTAAGCTTTTGCCGGAATCTTCAAATTATAATGACCTTTTGGGAAAAAAGGTTCACATTATTGTTGATTCATATGATGAACTGTATGAAAAAGATTTTACTATCTGCGGCGTTTACACCGGTGACGCTGTTGCAATGTCGCAGATACTTTTAGTTTCAAAAGCTTTTCAGGAAAAATACACACCGGTTCCCCTCGATTCATATTATGATCATGAAAGCGGCTATCATACTCCTATAGGTCGAATTGGTCTTGATGTTGATCTTGCACTTCCGTTTAATGTGGAAAAGCAGCTTACAGAGGCCTTGTTCAGAAACAATCTTTCTCCAGACATCGAAATTGGTATAAGCAATGCAAACGCTCTCAGCACAATGGATGCAGGAACCTTGCTGCTTGTAGCATTTCTTCTTCTTACAATCTTTTTTTCGGGCTATCTTATTATCAACAACATTTTTAGAATTAATGTTTATTCCGATATCCGTTCCTATGGTCTGCTTAAAACAATAGGAATGAGCGGTAAGCAGCTCAAAAAGCTTGTAAAATGGCAGGCACTGTATCTTTCTATTCCGGGAATTATTCTTGGAATTCTTGGCGGAACTTTTGTAGGAATTGTGCTTGTTCCTGTAATCTCAAAAATCTTTGACGGTTTTCAGGTTAGTATGGCAAGTCCGGTCAAAATAAATTTCTGGATTCCTCTGCTTTCGGCAGTCTTTTCTCTTGTAACTGTTCTGGTTTCCTGCAGACGTCCTGCACGACTTGCTTCCAAAGTTTCTCCAATCGAAGCAGTAAGATACACAGAAGTTCAGCTTCCGGGCAAAAAAGCAAAAACCAGGGTTGGAAAAAACACACGTTATTCAAGCTTTTCTTTTGCAATAAGAAATTTTGCACGCGACAAAAGAAAGGTTTTCTGGGTAATTCTTTCGCTTTCTCTTTCGCTTGTAATTTTGAACAGCGTTTACACTATGATTCACAGCTTTAGCGAAGACAAATTTGTAGAAAACAGAATTGCAACAGACTTTTCTATATCCGATGCAACCCTGGATAATGCGGGAGTAAGATATTCGGCTAAAAACCTGGAAGGCGTGTCGGCAGAATTTCTGGAGGAGCTTTCTAAACAAGATGGAATCACAGAGCTTGGAAACATTTATTTTGAAAATACTTATCAGCGTTTTACAACTGAAGATTTAAATAAGCTCGAAGAAAATCTGTTCAGTAAACCACGAATGCAGTCAATCTATACTTTTGGAAACACAGACCTGGTGGTAGACGTATATCGTGAATACCGTGCCGCCGAAGTTTTCTGCTACGGAATAGATGAGTTTGTTTTAAATAACATGCAGATAATTAACGGCCAGATTGATATGCAAAAATTCTTAAGCGGTAACTACATTCTTGTAAGTGAATATCACATGAGACTTTCGGACGAAGAAGCTCCTATACCGTTCTTTGTTCCAGGAGAAAAAATTACAGTCGAAGCCAACAACGGTAAAGTTAAGGAATACGAGGTAATGGCAACAATTACAATGCCTTATGCCTTCCGCTTCCGGCAGTTTACTGATCTTGATCTTTGTTATTATCTTCCAACAAAAGAATTCTTTGAGTTCTGTGGCGAGCGCAATCCTATGCGCACCCTCTTTAATGTTGATGATGAACGTGAAGAAGCAATTGAAGCATGGATGGCAAATTATACAAATGAAGTTGAACCAATGCTCCAGTATACTTCTCGCAAAGTCTTTAAGCAGGAATTCAAAAGCTTTACCAGCATGATTGTAATTGTTGGCGGACTTCTTACAGCCATTCTTGCTTTAATCGGTTTGTTAAATCTTACCAACACAATGATAACTTCTATTCTTTCAAGAAAGCTGGAGCTTGCGATGCTCGAGGCTGTTGGCATGACCAAGAAAAATCAGATTCAGGGAATGTGCGTAGAAGGACTTTTGTACACAGCATTTACGCTTATAGCAGGTCTTATTCTGTGTACTCTGTTCTCTGTTTTCCTGGTACGACCAATGGGAGCCGGAATTTCCTATTATGCATGGAAGTTTACACTGCTTCCTGTTTCTATAGTTTTCCCTATTATGATTCTTATTACTATGATTCTACCGGTAATCATTTACAAATGTTCAATGAAAACTTCTGTAGTTGAACGCCTGCGTATGTCAGAGGTATAATGAATTCATGATTGGACTGATTGCTGCCCGTTCCAAAAACAATGTAATTGGAAAGAACGGGCACATTCCCTGGAAAATTCAAGGTGAACAAAAACAATTTAAAGAGCTCACAACCGGTAACGTTGTAATCATGGGAAGAAAATCCTATGAAGAAATAGGTCACCCACTACCGGACAGAACTACTATTGTTGTTTCCAAAACCTGCAATTTTACAGGTGAAAATCTTAAAACTGCCCGCTCGGTAAAAGCTGCCCTTGAGCTTGCCAAAACAGAACATCCAGACCAGGACATTTATTTTGCCGGCGGTTACAATATTTACAAAGAAGCCCTTCCTTATGTAGAAATAATGTATATAACCGAAGTAGAACTCACTGTCCCGGACGGCGACACGTTTTTTCCTGAATTTGACAGTTCAGCTTTTGAAATTTGTGTTGGCGAAAATGGCGGAGATGATATAAAATATAAACGTACACTTTACAGGCGGAGGCATTAATGTTCATAAATAAATTGAACCAGCTTTATAAACCGGACCGCATTCTCTATTATATTGTTCCATCTGACCAGGAAATTGCAGACTTTTACAACGGAATTTTACCCAAAGAACTCAAACCGTATGAAAATTCTTTTGGAAGCTATGATAATCCGGGGCTTTTTTACATAAAGGGGCTTGAAAAAGAAGTTATAGGTATTGAATTCCGCCCGGATGATCCTGTTATCAAATATCCTTCAAACTTAAAGAGCCTTAAGCTCCCAAAAAAATTTTTTTATTCAATAGAACTTGATGATAATATCAGAATTGAAAAAGGCTTTATTCTTGGTATTTTTGAAGAAATTGCAAAGGATGATGACGCCCACAGAATCTATTCTGATTTTACAATAAAAGACAATCCGGATCTGATTGGCATTTTTAAGGATTTTAAAAAAGTCAGAATTCTTTATGAAGGAACTCTTACAAATGATTCTGCACAGTATGTCATAAACAAAGATCCCGATAGCCTTGAAAAAAAGAAGCTTTATGAGCTCGCATTTAAAGATGCAATCACAGGCCACTACAACTGGAATCATCTTGTTGCCTATCTGGAAATGCCCGAAGACGAGGGAATTAATGATTACGCATTTGTTCATTTTGATATAAAAGAATTCCGCGTTATAAACGAGGTTTACGGTCACATTGCTGCCAACAGAGTTTTATGCAATGTTGTAGATGAAATGAACCATGCAGATTTTGTTTATGCAAGTGCGCGCTGTCACAATGACAATTTTGCAATGATGATTAAGGATATGTCTGAAGAAGAAACAATCCAAAAGCTTACAAAATTCTTTGACAAGCTTTCTCATCTTGCAGAGGATCCTAATTATAAAATTTTTTACCGCTGCGGTTTTGTTCCAATGCAAAAAGCAATGCTGCTTGGTAACCGTGTTGCCGATGCAGGTAAGCTGGCACAGGCGCTGGGACAGAATCACAACAAAACAGAAATTATCACTTATACCGATAAGATGCACAACGATATTTCCTGGGGAAATTACATTAAGACTTATGTAGAAACTGCAATCGAAAATGATGAATTTGTAGTTTATCTGCAGCCAAAATTTGACATTCACAAGGAAGTCATAAAGGGTGCCGAAGCTCTTATCCGCTGGAATTACAAAAACAAGGAATTTCTTTCGCCTGGACGCTTTATTCCGTTTTTTGAAAAAGACGGTTCCATTGGAAAAATTGACGACATTGTTTTAAAAAAGGTTTGTCAGAAGCTTGCCCAGTGGAAAAAAGAAGGAAAGCCTCTTTACCCTGTTTCCATAAACCTTTCCAGAAACCGCATGTACGACAGAGATTTGATTTCGCATCTTTCTTCTATTGTTGATGAATATGGTGTTGACCATTCAATTATTGATTTTGAACTTACCGAAAGTGCCGGCTACGACAATACCGATCACATGATCAGCATTCTTGAAGAACTTCGTGCTTCAGGCTATAAAATTTCCATGGATGATTTTGGAACCGGTTATTCTTCGTTCTCGCTTTTGACTAAGATGCCGCTGGATACTCTTAAGATTGACAAAAGCTTTGTTGATAATATTTCGACCCAGAATGAGCAGCAAGAAGATATCATTGTAGTAAACCATATTATCAGACTTGCAAAGGAACTTGGTTTTATCTGTCTTGCCGAAGGTGCCGAAACCAAGCCTCAGGTAGACAAGCTAAGGGACCTTGGCTGCGAAGTTATTCAGGGCTACTACTACAGTAAACCAATTCCAATGGATGAATACGAACAAAAATATCTTAAAAACTGATATGGAAGAATTTTTTATTGATAGCGACCGAATTCGTCTGCACTCAAAACTTGATGAACCGGAAGGCAGGGACAAATGTCCGCTTTGTATTTTGATTCAAAGCTCAAAAACTTTATAAAAATGCGAAGCTTGTTACGATTGAAGGAGACGACCACTGTTTTACAAAGCATCTGGATAAGCTCACAGAGGCAATCAAAGACTTCTTTTTAGGGAAGCAGCTTTTCCTTTAGATCCAGCATAAAACACGAACCCTTACCCGGAGTGCTCTGTGCCTCTATCTTAAGATTTTGAAGCGATGCGGCTTTAGAACAAAGATACAGGCCAAGGCCGCTGGATTTTTCGTTTAGCCTTCCGTTTGCGCCTGTATAACCCTTTTCAAAAATTCGCGGAAGATCTTCCGGTGCAATTCCAATTCCTGTATCACTTATACAAAGGATGCCGTTGTCCAGGGTAATGCTGATTGTTCCAGAGTGAGTATATTTAATTGCATTTGAAACAAGCTGCTCCAGAATGCAGGTAAACCATTTTTTATCTATTATAATTCTTTGAGTACAGCCGGCATATTCAAGCTTTAACTTTTTGTAAATAAACTGAGAGGCATACTTTCTTATAACCTCGCGGACAAGCTCATCCAAAGGATATTCCTTTACAAGTAAATCATTGGAAGTACTTCCCAGCCGCTGATAAGACAAAACCATATCCGTGTATTGTTCTATGCGAAACAGTTCTTCCTGCAGTGCCGAAAGATTTAATTTATTATTGTTAGCTTTATCTAACTCAAGCTTTAATACAGCAATCGGAGTCTTAATCTGATGCACCCAGGTTGTATAAAAATCTTGAGTTTCTTTTTGTTCGTCAGAAAATTCTGCGGAAAGTTTTTTTATTGTTTCATTCAGCTGTTCAATTTGTTCGCGCAATTCCCGTTGTGTAAGACTGTTCAAAGCCCTGATAAATTTAATTCCAAAAGCACAAATCAAAACAAAAAAAGAAATTGCCGTAGCATAAAAAAACGGTTCCAGCATAACTTTATAAAGCCAGAACACAATAAAAATCAAAAGAGAATAGATGCAAAAAACAGTCAGCGGAAGCGTAAATTCTTTTAAGCAGTCCAGCAGGACCCGGGTTTTTCTTTTCATGCCAGCATGTATCCTATTCCAGATTTTGTGACGATTACATCTATCAAACCTTTTTCTTCCAGCTTTTTTCTAAGACGGCCCACATTTACGGTAAGAGTGTTTTCTTCTACATAAATATCGTCCTGCCAGAGCGCTTTCATCAAATCATCACGACTTACGATTCGTCCTTTGTTATCAAGCAAAACCATAAGAATCTTAAGTTCGTTTTTGGTAAGTTCTATTTTATTTCCATTGTAGGTTACACAGGCTTCGGCCGGTTTTAATACAGCTCCGTGAAACTCCAGCCCCTGCCCTGCTTCAGAAATTTCATAAGTACGTCTAAGCACCGCCTGAATCTTTGCATTCAAAACCATAGAGTCAACCGGCTTTGGAATAAAGTCATCTCCGCCAAGACTTATTGCAGTAACAATGTTCATGTTGTCAGAAGCAGATGAGAGAAAAACAATCGGAACTTTTGAGATTTTACGGATCTCGCTGCACCAGTGAAATCCGTTGTAATATGGAAGTTTTATATCAAGTAAAACAAGCTGTGGCTGATACTGCAAAAACTCTTCGGTTACGTTACGAAAATCTGTTACAACTTTGATTTCGTTTCCGTATTCCGAAAGAGTTTTTTCTATTGCCTGAGCAAGTGCGGTATCATCTTCGATAAGAAGTATTTTATACATTGCGCCCCTTTAGTGTACTATCTTATAATATGTTTTTGCAGTGATTGAGTAAATAACTATGTAGACAGTTGCAAAAACAAAGAAAGTAACACTGGTGCACAAAACAAAGAGCGAAACCTTTGGCAGCAAAAGCAGATTGAGCAGTCTTGAAAGCAGAGGAAATGCAAAGCAGATATGGATTCCTGCAACAAGGAGCGGCAAAAAGAATACAAGAATAATCTGATTGCGGATGCTGCCCTTTACTTCTGCCTGGCTCATACCAATCTTTTCCATAATCTGGAAGCGTTTTCGGTCTTCATATCCTTCAGAAATCTGCTTATAGTAGATAATCAGCGTAGTAGCAAAAAGGAATACCAGCCCCAGAAGAACTCCAAGGAAGAGGAACGTACCGTACAAGCCGTAGAAAGCCTCTTCTGTTTCCCACAAAGAGTCTGCGCTTACGTAAACATTATTTCCTTCGACATAATCACTCTGAGCTTTCATATACTTAATGAGCTCTGAAGTAACAATATTTGTAATTTCGTTTCCTTTATTGCAGGCCTGTCTTCTGTCTGCGAATTTAACTGCGGCTCTTTCAATAAACTCATCTGCGTAATCGCCATAAGCTGCTTTCTGGATTTCATAAATCTCGGTGAGAGTTTCTTCATCAGGGACAACAACACCAAAGCAGGTTAAGAATGAAATTGTATCAGAGGTGATTGGAAAATAATAAATTGTTTTGGCAATATCATATTCCTGTTCACCAAGTGTAAGGGTATTTCCCTTGAATACTTTTGCATCGCCAACGTTTATGCTGCAGAAGGCAACCTGGTTTTTCTTAAGGTTAAGCTCCTGACCGCAGTTTTCTTTGTAAGCATCCTGTGTGATAAAAATTAAATCTGCAAGGCCTGTAAAAGAACCCGGCTGATATTCATAAGTAAATTTTCCGTTTTCATATTTGAGAGCTACATCAAGGTATCTTTGATTCATAATCCTTTCAATTTTTACATCATTTTGCTCTGCAGCTTTTGTTGCAGCATCAATAAGTGCTTCTTTGGAAACATAAACATGATTATCATTCAAATCTCTGTATTGAGCGCGGAGATAAAGCTCCTGCTGATACTTAGATGCAAACATATCTTCCATGCCACTGTAAAGACTTACTGTTGTAGAGACTGCAACAAGAACGCCTGTAGAAAGAATACAGATAGATGCAAGGCCAACTGCATTCTGCTTCATTCTATATAAAAGCCCCGAAACTGCAGTCATGTGTTTTTTGTTGTAATAGTATTTGTCGTTTGACTTAAGACGTTTAAGAACAAAGATTGTACCTGTTACAAAAAGGAAATAAGTTCCAAACATTACAAGAATTACTGCAAGAAAGAAAACCGGAAGAGCACTGATCGGATTTTTTGTTGAAACAGCAAGAAAGTAACCAAGTCCCAGAGTGATAATTCCGATAATGAGCATGAGCCATTTTACTTTAGGTTCCTTTTCTCCGGTGTGGGCGCTTGCAATAAGTTCTACCGGCTTCATGCGTGCAAGATTAATAAGATTTATTGTATAAGTAACAATATCAATTACCACAAAGAAAAGAATTGTGCTTATAATTGTATTTGACTTAAGGTAATAAAACCCAAGCACAGAATCCACATGCAAAAGCCTGCAGATAAAAAGTGAACTTAGCTTATAAAAAAGCATTCCAAAAATTGTACCCAAAATTATGCCGCTTATGCTGCTTATTGAAGATTCAAAAAACAGGATTTTTCCAACGTGGCGTTTTTCCAAACCAAGAACATTGTATAGTCCAAGCTCGCGGGTTCGCTGTTTCATAAGAAAACTGTTTGTATAAAGCATAAGAATCACTGCAAGCAGAGCTGTTACACCAATTCCTATCATCATAAAAAATGGAAGATACTGACCGCCGTAAACTGAACGAAGACGTTCATCCTTGTAAAGTGTGTAAACAATGTAGTAGCAGCCAAGAAGTCCGGCCTGGGTTAAAATGCGTGGAACAAAAAAGCGGTGATTTTTCTTTATGTTCTGTAATGCCATTCGTGGGTATAAAATCATTCTGCAGCTCCTTTTCTGAGCATTGTAAGTGTGTCAGAAATTTTTTGATAAAACTCTTCGGTTGTGCTTTCGCCTCTGTAAATCTGATGGAAAACAACACCATCGCGAATAAAAAGAATTCGCTTTGCATGAGAAGCTGCATCTGTTGAGTGAGTAACCATAAGGATGGTCTGGCCTGCCTGATTCATTTTTTCAAAAACCCGCAGGAGGTCCGAAGATGACTGAGAGTCCAGGGCTCCGGTTGGTTCATCTGCAAGAATGAGCTTTGGATTTGTAATCAGGGCTCTGGCAGCAGCGGCACGCTGTTTTTGTCCGCCCGAAACTTCATAAGGATATTTATTCAAAAGCTCTGCAATTCCAAGAGATTTTGCGATTGGTTCAAGACGTTCGTTCATTTCGGCAACGCTTTTTCCACTGAGCACAAGTGGTAGAAGGATATTGTCCTTGAGCGTGAAGGTATCGAGCAGGTTGAATTCCTGAAAAACAAAACCAAGATTTTCGCGTCGGAACGAAGCAAGCTCACGGTCCTTTATTTCTGCAAGATTTTTCTGATCAAGCATTACGCTGCCGGCTGTAGCTTTGTCCAATGCTGCAAGAATATTTAAAAGAGTGGTTTTTCCGGAGCCGGATTCTCCCATAATTGCAACATATTCACCCTCTTCTACCGAAAAGGTAACGCCCTTAAGCGCCTGTACCTGATTTCCACCAAACCTTCCGGTATAAGTCTTTTTTACATCTTTTACATCAAGAATTGTCATATAAAATCTCCTTTCAATTCTATCCTATCACAAGAGGCCTTTCCCCAACATCGATTTTCATTACATTTTTGTGACATTTTTGTCACATCCTGGGTTTAGAAAATATCGGATTGGAAAATCTCTGGAAACAGGTTATAGTTTATATACGGAGGGTCTGCATATATGTAACAATTCTAACTTTGGACATGCCCGAAAAAGAAATGTACCATGACAAAAGAAAATATTATGAAGAAACAGGAAAAGATCGAAGAAGATAAAGAAGTTTTAACATACGCAGTTACTCTGTACTTTGATGATGAAACCTCAGGGAAGCTTAGAGGGCTTACAAAAGAACTAAGTGAAGTGACGGGGAATAATTATATGATTCAAAATAATGTTCCACCGCATCTGACGCTTGGAATGTTTCATGTGCATAAAACGGATGTAGAAAAACTGAAAGATTTGTTCGATGATTTTGTGGAATCGGTACAAACAAAAATTTTGTGCGGAAACAATTTTGAGATTTCTTTTGGTGCTTTTGACTCTTTTGTGAGCAAAGTGATTTTTATAAAAATTGAAAAGGATAATTTACTTTCAGAAATTAACAGGCTCCTGCACAAAATATTTGTTCCACATTTTGAAGCAGGTGACAACAGAAATTATCTGCCGGAAAACTGGTACCCGCATATTACGCTTGGCTTTAAGCTAACGCCCGAGCAGTTTGAAAAGGGAATGAGTTTTTTAAAAGAGTCCGGTCTTTCGAATGCCAGATGCACCCGTATAGGCCTTGCCTGCTGTAATCCGTATACTCCAGAAAAAACAATATGACACAGATTCAAAAAATCCTGTTCGAATATCAGGATGAAAAATATGCTGACTTTTCTGCAAAGCTTGTTCCGACATTGCCGAGGGAGGCTTTTATAGGAGTACGGTCGCCGTCTTTCAAACTGATTTTGCGAAGGGTAAAGGAACTTCCTGCAACAGAACTCCAGACTTTTTTACAAACTTTGCCTCATAAATATCATGAAGAAAACAGCCTGCACATTGCCCTCATAAATAAAATGAAAAATTACGAAGAATGCCTTGCCGAGCTGGAACATTTTCTTCCTTACATAAACAGCTGGGCAATAAGCGATGCGCTCAATCCACCGGTGCTCAAAAAGAACAGACAGACTTTGCTCCCAAAGCTGGAGCAATGGATGCGCGATGATGCCGCATTTACAAAACGAGTAGGCATGCTGCTTTTGATGAAATATTTTTTAGACGATGATTTTAAACCGGAATACCTTGAACTACCTTCAAAAATCCGTAGTGAAGAATATTATGTAAACATGATGATTGCCTGGCTTTTTGCAGAAGCGCTTGTAAAACAGTGGGATGCAGCCCTTCCTTTTATTCAAAACAAAAAGCTTGCCCCCTGGACGCACAACAAGGCAATTCAAAAGGCATGTGAAAGCTTTAGGGTTTCTCCGGAAAATAAAGAATATTTAAAACAACTTAAAGTAAAGTAAACGAAATTCACTTTTTTAATTCTACAATAATTGTATATATCTTGCTATAATGAGTTTATGAATATTTACATTGATTTTGATGATTGTCTTTGTGAGACTGCCGCTTATTTTTCTAAGCTTGCGGCTCAGCTGTTTGGGGTGGATGTTCCTTACGAGAAAATCAAATATTTTAATCTGCAAAAATCTTTTTTGCTGCCGGATGACAAGTACGATGAACTTATGATTCAGGGACATTTGCCGGAAGCACTTTTGTCTTATGAAGAAACTCCCGGAGCAGTGGAAACAATTAACAGCTGGATTGATAAGGGTCATGATA
>JAILBH010000048.1 GCA_024681195.1 Treponema sp. | reverse complement strand
GGAAAAAACAATTGCTTCTTTTAAGGATTCATTAAACACAATCAGAACTGGACGTGCAAACGCAGCTATTTTTGATAAGGTTCGCGTGGATTATTACGGAACAAAATCGCCTTTAAATCAGGTGGCTACAATTGCCATTCCGGAGGCTCGTTCTGTCATTATCACTCCGTTTGATAAGTCCCTTATTGGTGAAATTGAAAAAGCTATTCAGGTTGCAGACCTTGGCTTTAATCCATCAAACGACGGAAAGGTTATCCGCATTACAATTCCAGCCCTTACATCTGACCGCCGCAAGGAGCTGGTAAAACAGGCCAAAACTATTGCGGAAAACTCTAGAACAGCTATCCGTAATATCCGCCGCGATGGAAACGATGAACTTAAAAAGCAGCAGAAGGACGGAACTTTAACAGAAGACGGACTTAAGTCAGAAACAGACAAGCTGCAGAAGCTCACAGACAAATACATCGACGAAATCAACAAGATTTACGATGCTAAAGAAAAGGAAATCTTAAACTAGTAATGGCTCTGGATAAAAATAATCTTCCGCTTCACGTAGCAATTACAATGGACGGAAACGGAAGATGGGCAACACAAAGAAAGCTTCCCCGTTCTGCCGGGCATGATAAGGGGCTTCATACTGTAAAAGAGATTGTTAAAGCAGCCTCCGAAATTGGTATTAAGCACCTTACTCTTTATATCTTTTCTACAGAAAACTGGAAACGTACCGAAGCAGAGGTTGGTTTTCTTATGAATCTGATTCATACGCATCTTAGACAGGAACTCGATTTTTATAAAGAAAATGGAATCAGATTAAATCACATTGGTGATTTAAGTGCATTGCCCCAAAATATCCAGAATGACATTATACAAGCTATAGATGATACTAAAACTTTTCCAGGAATGACGCTTAACCTTGCCATTAATTATGGAGGAAGAGATGAGATCATTCGTGGAATTAAGAAAATTATTGGAGAGGGGCTTAGGCCTCAACAAATAACAGAGCAGATTGTATCAAAGAATCTTGATATGCCTGAAAGTCCAGATGTTGATTTACTTATAAGAACCGGTGGTGAAAAACGATTAAGTAATTTTTTACTCTGGCATGTTGCATATGCAGAACAAATTTATGAAGATACTCTCTGGCCTGATTATACTGTAGAACAATTTTATAAAGATATAGAAGAGTTCGGACATAGAAGCAGACGTTTTGGAGCTGAAAAGTCGGCAGGCAAGTAACAGGATTTATATGAATAAGGTAGCAAAACGACTATTAGTATTTTTTATCGGACTTCCAATCGTAATTGCGATTGTATCTCTTGATTATTATAATCATATAGCACTCAATATTATTACTGTTCTTGCATCTGCACTTGGCGCAAATGAATTTTATAAGATGGCATCTAAAAAATGTAAGCTCTTTCCAAAAACTGCTATAATTATTTTTACAACTGCTCTCCCCTTCCTTGCCTATAATTTTGTTTTACTCGAAATTGATTTATCATTTTTAACCTGGGTTTTACTGTTTGAATTATTTTCATTTATGACAGTAGAATCATTATTTTCAAAATCCTTTGAACAATCAATTGAAAAAATTGCAATTACAACATTAATCATTTTCTACTGTGGATTTATGATCACTTTCATTCCACGCTTATGTTCTATTAAAGAAGATTCCACCATATTAATTTATTTATATTTTATTCTTGTATTCATGTGTGATTCGGGTGCCTGGTTCTTTGGTATCCTTTTTGGAAAATCTACACGTGGTGTATTTGCCGCAAGTCCAAACAAAAGTATTGTTGGATTTATTGGAGGTATAGTTACTTCCATTGCGTGCGGTATTTTATTTAAATTCATTTTTCCCGGAGTTTTTTACGGCTCCTTCTGGAAAATTGTCATAGTTTCGTCTACAACAGCAGTTGCAGCAATTATCGGAGATTTAATTGAATCAGTTTTTAAGCGATCTTGTGATGTAAAAGATAGTGGTACTCTTATTCCGGGACGTGGAGGTCTGCTTGACTGTATTGATTCTCTTCTTCTTGGAGCACCTATCTATTACATTGGAATTCATATTTTATATTTGACAGCAAGAGTATGAAAAGAGTATTAGTTTTAGGCTGTACCGGTTCTATTGGTACAAATGCAATAAATATTATCAATTACATGCCAGAAGAATTTGTTCTTTGTGGTGTTCAGGCGCATTCAAGCAAAGACAAGCTTGAAGAAATTTCTTCTAAATATAAATGCCCCTCTCTTTTAACAAGTGAAAAAAAATCCGAACAGGAGCTGAAGGATTTTATTGAGCAGTGCAAACCCGATATTGTTGTAAATGGAATTAGTGGAGCTGCAGGTCTTAATCCTTCTAAGCTTGTTCTTGAAAACGGAATAGACCTTGCTCTTGCAAACAAAGAAACTATTGTAATGGCCGGACCTCTTATTAAAAATCTGGCACAGGAAAATGGTGCAAAAATCCTCCCGGTAGATTCTGAGCACTCTGCAATATTTAATCTTATTCAATCAGTTGGTAAAGAAAATGTTAATAAAATTATTATTACCGCAAGCGGTGGCCCATTCAGAACTCTTACAAAAGCCGAGCTTGAACAGGTTACTGTTGAACAGGCATTAAATCATCCAACCTGGCAAATGGGAAAAAAGATTACGATTGACTCTGCAACCCTTGCAAACAAAGGTCTTGAAGTAATAGAAGCCGCACACCTTTTTGATGTTACAAGTGATAAGATTGAAGTTGTAGTTCATCCACAAAGTCTTGTTCATTCGTTTGTCAGAACTAACGATGGAATGCTTTATGCCCAGATTTCCGAACCAGATATGAAACATCCGATTTTAAACGCCCTTACCTGGCCGTTAAACAAACCTAACTATCTTGAACCATTTGATATTTTTGATAAGACAATGACTTTCTTCAGGCCAAGAATACAGGACTTCCCTATGCTTAGTTATGCATTTGAATGTGTAAAATTTGGAAAAGCCTATCCTATTGCTTTTAACGCTGCAAATGAAGTTGCTGTAAATGCATTCCTTGAAGAAAAAATAAGCTTTCAGGCAATTTCAAGAATTGTACGTTCAGTTCTTGATAAAAACTGGAATCAGAAAATTTCAAACTTTAAAGATGTATTTAAAGCTGATGAAGCAGCGCGTAATTATACGGCGGAATTAATATGAAATGGGTTTATGGAATTCTCTGTCTTTTCTTTTTAATTCTTTTTCATGAATTTGGACATTTTGTAATTGCTAAACTTTTTAAAGTAAAGGTTGAATCTTTTTCAATTGGATTTGGTCCCATTCTGTTACATAAAACTTACAAAGGAACTGATTACAGATTATCTTTAATTCCTCTTGGCGGTTACTGTGGAATGAAAGGTGAAAAGGATTTTAGAAATGCTTTAGAGACAAATCAAAAATCCATACAGGCAGATTCAGATTCTCTTTATGGAGTACATCCTGTTAAAAGAGCGCTCATAGGTTTTGCAGGTCCATTTTTTAATTTTATTTTTGCCACCATCTGTTTTATTTTGATTAATGGAATTGGCTATGACTATTATGCCTATTCAAATAAAATTATTCTTGCAGATGAACTTTATGAAAACAGTTGTACAGCTGCAAGAGACGCTGGACTTCTTACCAACGATATAATTACAAAAATCAATGATAAAGAAATTAATGATTTTAGTCAGATTATTGAAGAGGTTTCGTTAAGACCTGATGAAGATTTAACAATCACTGTGTTACGTGACGGCTCTCAAATGGTTTTTACAGTACATTCACAAATGGATAAGGAACAGGGAACCGGGAAAATTGGAGTTGCAGCCGATTCAGAAAGTCTGTTTAAAACCCATACTCCACATTATGGTTTCTTTGGTTCTATTGGCCAGGGATTTTTAGATACCTTTGAATATATTGGATTAACTTTTAAAAGTATTGGAATTCTTTTTAAAGGTGTGGATCTTAAAAATGCAATTGGAGGACCAGCCCGCGTAACTGATATGCTTGGAACTGTTGCAAAAGAAGGTTTTGCCGAAAGCTTTAAGATTGGATTTATAAGCCTTTCTAATATTATGGCAGTAATAAGTATTTCGTTATTTATAATGAATCTGCTGCCAATACCAGTGCTTGATGGAGGACTTATCCTTATTGCTGTTATTGAAGCTGTAAGCCGCCGCAAAGTACCTCCAAAAGTCCAGTATTATATTCAGTTTATAGGTTTTGCTTTTATTGCAGTTTTGTTTATAATAGGATTAATTGGTGATATAAATTATTTTGTATCTGGAGCTAAAAAATGAAAAAACTCACAAGATTTTTAATTTGTTTGATTATACTAACAGGAGCGGCTGTACAGCTTTTTGCTCAGGCTCATATTTCTACACAATCTCATCAGGCACAGATTACAGGTGTTAAAGCTGTTCCAATTAAATCTGGTAACGAGCTTGAATATTTTACAGCCGGAGATGACGGGTTTTTGATTAAATGGACAGATAATAATGAAGGTGAACATTACCAGATTTCTGATGTTGGAATTAAAATGATAGCTGTTGCTCCAAACGGAAACTATGTTGCTGTTTATGAAAGTGACGGCGGTTCTGTAAATAAAGTAAGTGTCTGGGATTGGCGTACTCTTACAAGAAAATTTAATAAAAAATATACCGATTCAATTACTTCCCTGGAATTTTCGGCAAAGGGAACTTATCTTATTGTTGGAACAGCTTCTGTTGATGGTGCTGAATTCTACAATACTTCTAACTGGTCCAAGATAAATAAAATAAGAGCTAATACAAGTATTGTAAATTACATTCTTACTAGTGATACGGAAAAAACTGCAGTATTCTACTCCCCTGCCGGAAACCTTTCTTATTACAATATGCAGAATGGACAGCTCAAAGAAAAGTTTACTGTAATTCAGGGACTTTCACAGGTAGTTCTTTATAATTCAAATGTATTCTTAGCCGGTGTTCGTGATAATACAATTTATGTTTTAAATGCATATAAAGGAACTTCAATTACTTCGATTAAGGCTCAGAATCCTATAATTCTTTCTACCAGCAAAGATTCAAATTTATACTATCTTGAATATGACGGAAAAAATAATTATGACCTTAAGATGCTCGAAAATCTTGATGGCAATAAGGTTTCGAATCCGCGACTTGTAAAATCCTTCCGTGGTCCAAGAGGAAACGCTGCAATAAATACAGGTGTTAAACATTACACAGAAATTCTTCTTGGAAGTAAATCCGGGGCAGTCTATAAGATAGATACAGATCCTTCGTTAACTACAACTAACATGACCGAAATTACTGAAAACACTTATTCTAAAATTCTTGATATGTGCCAGGCTCCTACAGATTTCTACTTCCTTACAGATAAGGCAATATTTAAATCATCTTATGATTCCGGAATTGTTAATAAAATTGTTACTACAAATGGTCAGACTAATATAATCAATTATGATGAAAACAATGTAATTACATGGAGCGAAGCAACAAGATCAAAAGTAGAAATGATTAATCTTTCTACAAAAGCAGTTACAGAACTGTTTACTCCTACAGGAAACATTCAGTCATTAAAGCTTGGCAAGATTGGAGAAAAAAATTATCTTGTTGAAATTGAAAGTAACTCTCTTGTAAATCTTTATGACTTTACAAACAAATCATTTAAGCAGGTTTATTCCGGAACAGGTATTCAGGATGCCGTAATTTGTGATAATGGAAACGTTTATATTGCAAAATCAAGCGCCTCAAATCCTAAGGTTCCTTTAATCTGTGTAAACCCTGATACTTATGAAACCGTACCTCTTTCATTAAACGGCAATGTTTCATTTGGTTTGAGTACTGATGGTGTTTTGATTTACGGTATTGTATTACAGGTAACTGATAATGTACAAAACACTTATGTATATTCATTTAATACGACATCAGGAAAAGCTACAAATCTTTTAAAATTTAATGAAGAAGATGCCGAAGCCTTTACCTATATTTACGGAAATATACTTTATACAAATATTGGTAAAAATAAACTTTATTGTTACAACATGACAACAAAGAAAAACTTTTCTTATAACCGTTCTGCTTCCATTCCAAAGAGTGTTGCACAAAATGGAAACAGGGTTGTAATTTTGAATAATAATGGTAGCATTTCGTGGTGCGGACCAGGAAACTCAATATTACAGGCAGACTGGTATCTTACAACCGATGAACAATGGTATGAATTTTAATCTTAAACCCAGTCGTTTGTATTTATACCGCAGCCGCGCATGAGGGCTTCGGAATAAACTCCCATGTAGCCGTCTACGCTGCGGTCCCAGCTAAAATCTTTTTTCATGCCGGCAAGCTGCATCTTTTTGATATGGTCTTTTTTGTTGTAATAGGCATAAACTGCCCAGCCAACTGTATCATAAACAGCGCCTGGAGTAAGTGAATCAAACAAAAAGCCTGTTCCGTCTCCATTGGCT
>JAILBH010000027.1 GCA_024681195.1 Treponema sp. | reverse complement strand
CTACTCCCGTCCAATCTATTGTATATTCATTTGAAACACCACCATCTGTAACAAACTGATTTTCTATTCCATTCAGATAAGCCCTTATATTTGAATATTTATAATTGTTGGAATATATCACTTTATTATTTAATCTACGTTTATTTAATGAACCATAATATGGAACATTACTAGTAAGGACACTTTCTGCAAGGAGCAAAGCTTTATAGGTATTATTGTAATTTGGTGTAACAACACGCCACTTTAATGGCTCAACCTTAAAATATTTATAACTATTTTGGTTTTTCATTGAAACCCTTGTTCCATCACTATATTTATGATTAACATTATTATTCTGTCCATTTTCCAAACATTTTACATAATACTCTTTATCACTTCCTAGATAGTATATATTGCCACCCATTGTAATTGATTCATTTTCATCAACTTCGATACTTGCGGCTTTTATTGTCTGTGGCCAAACTCCAAAATATACATAAGTCCAATCAACACCTGATTTACCATCAGTGCCTTCCGGTAACTTTACTGGAGTCTCATAAAAATTATATTTATATTTTGCATAGAATGATTTATTTGAATCATCAAAATATGACTCAAAATCTTCACCCCAATTATCAAATAAATAGCTTTTGTGATTTGCTTTGGGTGCATCAGAATTTACTGTTGCGCCATATCGGCCGCTCACAACTGATATTGTTTCTCCATCCGGAAAAATTCCTTCTTCTGAATAAAAGGTATAAGTTATAATATTCCTGTCATAATAAATATTAATAACAGTGCTTCCGTCTCTGGCGATTGTCTGCTGGGTGATTTCCTTTGCGGTAAAGCCTTTGTATTCTTTGGACTGGGCGTTTGTTGATTCACCTGCTTTACCGCTTAAGGTTTCTTCATCTTCAGTTATTTCGGTGTATTCATCATCAGTCAGGTTCTGTTGAAAATGCTTCACGGTATAAGTAAAAGAACCGGTGGATTTTTTTCTTGTATTTTCAAGTTTAACAATAAGGTTGCTACAGGAAAAAAGAGTTGAAATCAAACATAATATGACTGCAATAAGTAAACAATTTTTTTTAATTGACATTTTCCATTTCTCCTAAATTATTCTGATGCAGGGACAGAACGAACGATACGGAAACCAGTATTATAATATGCGGAACCAGGAGAATAATTCTCGATTCTGCAACAAACAGAACAATTACTGGAAGCACTTAACCAGGAACCTCCACGATTAATTCTATCATGTCCAGATTCTGGTCCACATGGATTAATTACAACTCCATCAACTGAATAAGCTGCATCATTAATAACTATTGATGAATTATACCAATCATAACACCACTCTCTTATATTCCCACTCATATCATATATTCCAAGAGAATTAGGGGCTTTTAAACCAACCTGATGACTACCATATCCTTCCTGGCCTTCTCTAATATTGATAGATCCTGTAATTCCATTATTGCAGGTATTTGATTTGTACCATCCAACTTTATCCATACCTGGATTTTTTGAAGAATTATATGCAATTTCGCTATCTGATTCATTTCCACTAAAAAAATAATTCCATTCCTTAGACGAAGGATTCCCACCTCTTGCAGCAAATTCCCATTCTGCTTCTGTTGGCAGACGATAACCATCAGAACCTGTAACAAGACTAACATTTGCTTTTGTAATTTTTGGTTTATCACCACTTTTTACTGCGATAATTTCTATATCATAGGCTTTTGTAAGACCAGTCATTTCACTAAGTATATTACAAAAATATACAGCATCATACCATGTCATAGATTCAACTGCACGCCATTTTTGAATTTCACCAGTTACAAGAGGAGAACTACCTGTTTCTTGACATCTTGAGGGATTCACAGATAAAGTATTTCCATTAATTACTTGACCAGTCATAACGGCTTCATATAATTCTTGAGTTACCTGATACTTGCTCATTATATATGGATCAAGTTTTACTTTTCTTCCTGCACGGAATACACCTTTATAATCATTATTAGCATTTGAATTAATAAAAATGGGATCCACCTCTTCCTCAATTAAGACAGTTTTATTAGGTGGAATAACATAAACCTCTTCGGTTTTATCATAAGCAATTCCATCTATTACAATTGCGACTTTGGCTCTTGCACCAGGACCTGGCAGCCATTTTGCATATAATTTTGTGTTCTCAAAAATTGAAGTATTTGCAAAATCAAACGTCTGAGTACAACCAGAATCTTTAAACCAGCCGTCAAACAAATAATAGTTTTTCTCAATGTCAGAAGGTTGTGCAATTATAGTTCCTGCTCGAACAGTAATATCATTTAATTCATCTGCGCCATTTGTTTCAAAGCTTACTGTATAACTATTCCTGTCATAATAAATATTAATAACAGTGCTTCCGTCTCCGGCAATAGGCAACTGGGTGATTTCTTGGGCAGTAAAGCCTTTATATTCTTTTGGCTTGGCAACAGTAACAGCACCTTCTTCACCGCTTAGGATTTCTTCATCCTGGGTGACTTCGCTGTATTCATCATCAGTCAGATTCTGTTGAAAATGTTTAACTGTATAAGTAAACAGTTCAGCGGCCTGTTCTTTAACAGGAGGTTTTCTTGCATTCTCAAGGTCACTAATGAGACAGCTGCACGAATAAAAAGTAGCAATCAAACACAAAAGTGCAGCTGTGAATAAACATTTTTTCTTAATTGACATTTTTTCTCCCTATTCTTTTATTTTTAAATACCAGATTGCGCCAATATGAAAACCCACCTGCATTACTACAGTAGAATTTTCAAATGCTAACGAAGTAAGCTGAGCAAGTTCAAATTCAAGATTTTTTATATTCGGAATACAAAATCTGAGCGCTGGTGACAAGCAAAACATCTGGTCTCTATATGTACCTGAGATATTGCTTTCTGGTTTTGCTTTTATGTTGTGAACTACAATTCCATACGAAACAACAGGAACAAAAGCTGCATTGAGTTTACCTAAGGTAAAAGGGATTCTAAAAAGAACTCCAGGTGCAAAAGTAATATCATATGCGGAAAGGATTAGATCTGTGGCTTTAGGAACAAGGCTTGCAAATTCTGCTTTGAGGTTTATACCAAAATCTATTATTCCTAAATTTACCGGAAGAATATAATCGGCATTCAGACCGGCGCCGACAGAGGCTTTTACGTATTCGGACCATTTTCCTGCAGGATAAGAATTACAAAAATATGCGCCCAACCCGGCTCCTTCATATTGAACCTTTTGATTTTCCTGCGCCGAAATTTTTGTAAAGATGAAAAGTAAAACAAAGATTATAATCACTTTTTTATTCATATTATAATTATAATCTAAGAATTGAGAAAAAACAAACTATTAATTAGCGAAGATTAATACGAACAATTCAACCTTTGCATATATGGGCATCCAGGTTTCGGAATATGCGGATCTTTCAGAAACCTGTTCAAAAACCTGGGATGGGATGTCTACAGATAAATCTGTTTTTTTGATGGAAAGAGAATTTCCACAGGAAGAAAAACAAAGTGCTGTAAGGCATAATAAAAGAATTGAAATTTTGGACTGCATAATCTTTAACATATATACTCCTATTCCAGGTTGTAACAATTCTTAGACCCGTCGTTCGGGCTTTTTGTAATCTTTGTCGCGGATTGAAGGGAAATCGGCTTTGTTGCAATATTCAATATGAATCTTACCTGAAGCTTCTTCGACCTTATATATAGAAAAATTTTCGTAATTCTGGACCAGCCAGTTGTCGTAGTCGGTCCAGGATTCAAAATCCATTACCATTTATTTTTTCTCCGTTTTTTCGGGTACTACAAAAATGAAAATGAGACTGCTTACAAGCAGCAGATACGGATATAAAAGGAATGGCATTATATCAAAGGCAGTAACTGCTGCTTCCATAGATTGTACGGCACTGATTGCAACAAGCATCTGGGCACCATAAGGAATTACTCCCTGGAAAATACAGGAGAATGTATCAAGAATTGAAGCAGTCTTCTTATTAGAAATGCCGTAGCTTTCGGACATCTGTTTTGCGATCGGGTTTGCCATTACAATTGCAACTGTGTTGTTGGCTGTGGCTATGTCCATAGCTCCAACCAATAATCCCATACCAATCTGACCACCCTTCTTTCCTTTGAAAACCTTTTGAATTCCATTAAGAAGTGCTGTAAATCCTCCGTGTTCTGTGATAAGGGCGCAGATTGCAGAAACAAGAATTGCAACCATTGTAGTTTCAAACATTCCGGCAGCTCCGGCACCCATATTAGAAAGCAGGTCAACTGCCTTTATTGCACCGGTTGCGAGCATGATTATTGCACCGGAAACAATTCCTAAAATCAAAACAATAAATACATTCATACCGATTATTCCACAGACTAATACAAGCACATAAGGAATAATCTGAACAAGATTGTATTCGTTTTTAATTGTTCCGCTTACATCATAGCGGGTAGAAATGATAAGGATGAGAACAACTGTAACAATTGCGGCAGGAAGGGCAATCCAGAAGTTTTCGCGGAACTTATCCTTCATCTGGCAGCCCTGACCGTTACAGGCGGCAATTGTTGTATCAGAAATAAAAGAAAGGTTGTCGCCGAACATTGCACCGCCCATTACTGAGCCTACACAAAGTGCAAGTCCAAGACCACTGGTCTGAGCAACGGCAACGGCAATCGGAGTAACAAGAGTAATTGTTCCAACCGAAGTTCCCATTGCAATAGAAACAAAGCAGCTTACTACAAATAAAACTGCAGCGGCAAACTGCACCGGAATAATACTGAGCATAAAGTAAGCAACACTTGAAGCAGAAGAACGGCCAACAACACCTACAAACATTCCTGCTACAAGAAAGATTAAAATCATGGTGACGATATTTTTATCACCTACTCCCCTGCCCATAAGTTCAAGCTTTTTGTCAAAGCTAAGTCCTTTATTCTGAAAGCAGGCTACACAAAGTGCAATCAGGAACACAACAACAATAGGAATATTGTAAAAGCCCATTGGGATTTTGAGTACATACTCAAAGAGAATTCCCAAGCCAAGATACAAAATTAAGAATACTCCGATTGGAATTAAAGCCAACGGGTTTGATTTTTGATTTTCCATTTTCTACTCCAATACTGCGCCCTTATCGGCAGAAGATACAAGCTTTGCATAACGTGCAAGGTAACCAGTCTTAACCTTTGGTTCCGGCGCTACCCATGCAGCACGGCGTGCAGCAAGTTCTTCGTCGCTTACTTCGAGCGTAATTTTATATGCATTAATATCAATAGTGATTTTATCACCTTCTTTTACAAGACCAATTGGTCCGCCAACGGCAGCTTCCGGTGAACAGTGTCCAAGAGAGGCACCGCGGGTTGCACCACTAAAGCGGCCATCGGTAATAAGAACAACATCCTTGTCCAGACCCTGCCCCGCAAGAGCTGCAGTAACAGCAAGCATCTCGCGCATACCAGGGCCACCTTTTGGTCCTTCATAACGGATTACAACTACATCACCCTTATTAATTTTGCGTCCCTGGACGGCAGCCATAGCTTCACTTTCGTCGTTGAAAACGCGTGCCGGTCCTGTGTGCTTCATAAGTTCTTTTGCACAGGCAGAGCGTTTTACTACAGTTCCGTCCGGTGCAAGGTTTCCAAACAAAATTGCAAGACCACCATTGTCGCTGAATGGATTTTCGATAGGACGAATAGTTTCCGGATCCCGGTTTACTGCATTCTTTATATTCTCGGCTACAGTTTTTCCTGTAACTGTAATGAGCGAAGTATCGATCAGATTTTTCTTTGCAAGTTCTGCAAGCACTGCCTGAACACCACCTGCGTCATCTAACTGGCACATAAAGGTGTGACCTGCCGGAGCTAAGTGACAGAGATTTGGTGTACGGTTAGAAATTTCATTTACTTCGTGAAGATCAATTGTTAGTCCTGCCTCACGTGCAATTGCCGGAACGTGAAGCATTGTATTACTTGAACAGCCAAGAGCCATATCGGCAGCAAGGGCGTTCATAAAGTTTGCTTTTGTAAACATGCGGCGGGCTGTAATGCCTTTTGCAATCATATCCATAACTGCCATTCCGGCTTTTTTTGCAAGAGCAATTCGGCGACCTGTTACAGCCGGGATTGTTCCGTTACCTGGAAGACCAAGCCCAATTGCTTCTGTAAGACAATTCATGGAGTTTGCAGTGAACATTCCCGAGCAGGCACCGCAGCCAGGACAGGCTACCTCTTCAAGCATTCCAAGCTGAGCTTCGTTAATACGGCCGCCGGCTACTGCTCCAACTGCTTCAAACATATCACTCAAAGACAGGTTGCGTCCTGCATAAGGGTTCCCTTCATCTTTTCCAGGCAGGTGCCCCGGCATCATTGGACCACCGGAACAAAATACTGTTGGAAGATCAAGGCGGGCTGCAGCCATGAGCATACCCGGTACAATTTTGTCGCAGTTAGGAATCATAACAAGGGCATCAAACTGGTGTGCCTTTGTCATACATTCAATTGAATCTGCAATGAGCTCGCGGGTAACAAGCGAATATTTCATTCCTTCGTGCCCCATGGCAATTCCATCACAAACACCGATTGCAGGAAACTCTACCGGAGTTCCACCGGCCATACGGATTCCATCCTTTACAGCCTGAGCAATGCGGTCAAGCTCTATATGTCCAGGTATAATTTCATTTTTTGCACAGCAAACACCAACAAGAGGTCTATCCAGTTCTTCTTTGGTGTAGCCCATTGCATAAAACAACGAGCGGTGTGGTGCACGTTCAATTCCTTTTTTAGCATTATCGCTTTTCATTTTTATCCTCTATTCTTTATCCTGAATAATCAGTTTTATAAGTTCTGCGTTTTTAACTTTTACATTCTTCTTTTGTTCTGCTAAAGCCGCAGCACCTAAATCGATTCGCGAGATTTCACAAACCTTCTTTCCGTATTCCGAAAGCTTTGAAGGTGAAGATGCCTCGCAGGCAAAAACAACGTTTCTGTTGCTCACATATAATCTGAAAAACTCTGTAAATTCATCATTATCCAGCGGAAGTCCGTACAGCATAAAGATTCTTGTGTAATCCTGAATGGCAGCAAACTTACGGACAACTGTTTCAAGCTTTTTAGGAAAACTCTTGCTTCCGCCTGATTCATCCATAAGCTCTGCAATTACAAAAAGATCTGCATCTGAAGGTGAAGTTCCTTCTGGTTCGCATTCAATCACACGACTCGTTTCTACACTATCCAAAATTGCCTGAGTTTTAGAATCTGTAATTTTAACTGTAACAGCAGCAATTTCTTTTTCTTCGCCGTCCCCTTCGACAGCCCCAGATTCTCCTGCCGGTTCTCCAAAAAGATTTGCCAGTTCTTCGTTGCTGACAGTTCCTGTACTGAAGGTTCTTTCTTCTTCCTCTTCTTCGGCTTCCTGTGCAACTGCCTGTTCCGCAACTTCATCACCGGAAATTTCGGCACTAAAGTCATCATCCTCTTCCAGAATATCTTCATCTGTATAAAAGGCTTCAATCTGAGGATCTTCTTCATCATCTACATTTTCTTTAAGGAAGCTTACTGCTTGTGTTTGAGCGCTTGCAGCCTTGAGTCTTAATTTATCACCTTCGGCAGTGCGTTCATAAAGACAACCGTCTTCTTCACTTACATAAAAGATAGGATTATCTTCTGAAATTCTGATATTACGGATATTAGGACAATCAGCAAAAGCTGTTTCATCAAGCTCCTGAAGTGAAAGCGGTAAAACTAAAGTTGTAAGCTTTGTACAGCCGGCTGCAGCACGCTTTTGAATACGTTCTACAGTAGAAGGAATAACCAGAGAAACCAAAGAAGAACAGCCTTCAAAAACAAAAGGAGGAAGCTCTCTAATTCCTGCTCTGAATGGAATTTCTGCAAGCGATGAACAGTTTTGGAACAAACCTTCCGGGAAGGAATAAACCATATTAGGCATTCTTACGCGATTAAGGGAATGACAACCCGAAAAAAGATATGGCGGGAGCTCTGTAACCTTTTCCGGCAGTTTTACAACCTTAAGATTTGGAGAATCCTTAAAAAGAGCAGCACCAATTCCTACAATAGAATCTGTAAGCTCCATCTTTTCGTAAGGACATTCAGTAAAAACTTCCTCATCTATATAATGAGCACCAAAAGGTACTCTTCCTGTAAATTCGCCCGATTCAACATCAACACCAAGCACCGTATGAAGGTCCGGAGTATATAAAAGCCCGTTTTTTCTGACAATCTGTTCCATAAGATATATTTTATTATGTTTTTGAGATTCACGCAATTAGAAATGATTGCTTTATAAGAACTGTTTTTTGCTGTATAATACATTTTGTGAGCAATAAAAGATTTGCCGTAAAAACAATTTTTCTCATAATCGGCTTGTTCCTGGCGCCGGTACTGCTTTTTGCCCAGGAATCAAACCATAAAATGACAGCCGCAAAATCTTCTTCTGACGGAACTCTTATTGCAAGCGGTTATGATGACGGAATTCTTCAGATATCCGGATTGGATCCCGAGACGGGCTTATATATAGAAAGGGAATGTGATACAGGCGATGCGGCTATAGCTTCAATCGAGCTTCATCTGGAGCAGGAAATTATCATTACAAATACAACGGATGGGATGACAAGCATATGGAATATGGATTTGCAGCTGATTTCGTCCTACCCTACAAAAAAAGTGGCTGCGGGAGCTGGATCTGGTGCGTCAGCTGAAACTGCGGAGTCGGCTGACCCAGTTGAAGAGCCAATCGAAGAGACCGAACCAATTGCAATGCCAGAACCTGTTGAAGAGGCGGTGTCACCAGAACCGGCAGAACCAACGGAACCGGCAGAACCAGCTGAATCTGCTGAACCAGCTGAGTCGCCAGAACCAATTGAACCAATTGAACCAATTGAACCAATTGAACCAACTGAACCAACTGAACCAAACACACAAGCTGAATCACCAGAACCGCCCGCCCAATCCGATGAAGGAAAATACGAAGCCCTTGCCATGCTCAGATATAAAAACTCTGATACAATAAGCTTTAAGTTTAAAGTTTCATATATTCCAAAGCCTTATATTCTTGGATTAAGCCTTTCGGGTGGATACAGCTGTTACACAATGCTGCAGCCTTTCTACTTTGGAGGTTACATTGAACCGCATTTAGGAATACCTCAGAAGAAATTCCCGTTTACCTATGAACAGAACGGAAAACCAATTCCAAGTCCACTTATTGTTGGAGGAAAAATATATTTTCCTTTTGGAATCTGTGTATTCCCTTTTAAGAAAAACATAGAATTTTATGCAGAACTGGAACCAGGCCTTGCCCTTAATCTGATGTGGAATACCAAATTTGGAAAGGATGCAATTACCAGCAAGGTTTATCCGGCATTTTACGGAGCATTTAAAACAGGTGTAACCTATAAAGGGTTCACAGGTTTTATAGAAGGAAATTACGATGCAATCCTGGGGTTTGGCTTTAGTATTGGGATCGGCTATAATATTAATGTGCAGATTTTTGGACAAAAACAGGATGAACTTGTCCGGGAATAGGCACAAGATCTAAAAACTTATTCAAAAAACTTAAAAATCCAAAAAAATTAAAAAAAAATCGCGTTTTTTGCAGAATTTACTAAAAAAAGTTTAAATTCTGCCGATAATTTTGTGCGTTTTTTGGCCCCTCATGCCGAAAATTTATAAGTAGGACTGTATATGAAACGTTATGATACGTCTTTGCAAATGTTAGTGATCTCTTGTCTTGGTGCTCTTCTGTTGTGTGCCGGCTGCAAGAATAACGTTAACACAATGCTTAAAGATTATAACTCTCATTTTATTCCTACAGAAGATAATATTGTTTACCCTTCTCCCGATGATGCAGATTTTGATCCGTCACAAATGCTTTCGGAAGAATATACAATAAGTGACAGGGAAACAATTAATATCTGTGCACCGGGAAACTGTGCAGCATACAAATGGAGTATCAGAAATCCGTTTATTACAGAAGTAAAAAATCCTAATGGAACTGTAACAAAATATCCGGATGGAAAACCTGTTGATTTCCATTGCGAACTGGGTTCTGATTCACAAAGGTTTGTTCTGTTTGTACCTAAATCAAAGCTTGAATTAGGAGTATACATTCTGGAATTAACTGTAAAGGACTATAACTCTAACAGTTATAGTGATACTTGCAAATTAATTATCTATCAACATATAGATTGATAGTTAATAGGAATAATATAGTAGTTTTACAAGGAGGTCCTTATGAGAACTATAAAAAATGTTTTAATACTAATTATTTCATTAGGAGTTTTCTTTTTAACTGGTTGTAATCACAATGCTACAACTGCAACTGTTAAGGGAGAAGGAATTACAGCAGACAAGAAAGTCACTGTAAACATTTCTACAAAGGGAGACTATTCAATCTTCCCAAAGACACAGAACTATGGTAACAGATCTGCCCGTACTATTGTTTCTGATGCTTATGAAGGTTCTGAAGTTAAGTTTTATCTGTTTGGAACAAATAAAACAAAAAACACAGAATTGACTCCAAAGGAAATAACAGTTACTTCAACAGACGCAAGAACAGGAACAATCAATCTTGAAATTGGTTCCTATGTCTGGAATCTGTTTATTGCAGCCTGCGATGCAGAAGACCGGCCGGCTGAACCTTTGACTTCAGAAAGAATTCTTGCAAAAGCAGTTCTCTTAGGAGAAGTAACAGCAGACCTTCGCGGCGACAAAGACACAATTGATTTTATATTGACACCAGATGGTTTGACCAAAACCGGAACTGTTGGTATGAAGCTTTACACAGATGGCTGGACTGTACCAGCTGGCTGGAGTGTAAAAGCCGGTATTTATGATCCTGACACAGGTACCGAACTTAAAACCTTTGATGCTACCCTCGCAGATAAGGTAACAGAGCAGTCATTTACAGATACTATGCCGAATGCAGCTCCAGGTTCTGCTAACTATACTGCTGGCGGAGCAAATATCAAGCCTGGTTCTAACTATCAGTTTATTGTAGAATTTACTGCTGCATCCGGTAAAAAATATTACTACTCCGATAAAATCATTATTTTGCCGGGAAAAGGTAATACTTCTACAGTAGCAATTCCAAATACAATTGATTTGCCGCCTACTGCACCAACAGACTTTAAGGTTGGATACATTGATCCTGCAAATGCAACATCTGAATTCTATACAGCAGAATTTGAATGGGTAAGAAGCAGCACTAAGACCGAAAAATACTATGAATTTGAACTTGCAAAGCTTGGTGTTCCAGCTTCTGACTCAAATGTTTATGCATTACCAACTGCAGATTCAGCTTGGGATACAATGATTGCATGGTCAAGCCTTACAACAACAGAAACCTATGATCAGAACTTCTATAAGCATCCATATATCTGGGTTGCCGGTTCGTTGTTAAAGGGTAACCAGACTGCAAGCCTCAAGCTTAATCTTGGTAACCGCTACTTTGCTCGTATCCGTGCCGTAAATGATGCCGGTCCTTCTGAATGGGTATACGTAGCATTTGCTGCAACAACAAATGGAACTGCATTTACAAGTACAACTATTAACCGCTACAAAATTAAATATTCACTTAAAGATGCTTACGGAAATCCTTGTACTATTACTCCGGCAGACACTTCTGTAGTAGAATATCATTGTGAAAATTCTACCGGTGTTGCAATTATGTGTCCTGATGGAAGCGGTTCTATAACATTAAAAGATGCAACAGACGCTGTATGGACTAACTGGCAGGGTTATAACGAACCTGGAGTAGCACCTGCTGCTTATACAGGCTTTGAAAACCTTGAACTTATTCCAGTATTTGCTGCCGCAGGAACAATAACAATTTACAACGATGCTGACTATGTAATGAACAGTTCAAACATTGCTATTGTGGGCACAAAAGCAGACAGCACAACACAAGCCCTTTCAATTACAAATGATATGGTAGAAGTTGATATTGGAACAATTAAATCTGTAACCTTTACTTTGACCTACCCTACCGGAATTGTTTACGACAGCTGTTATCTGACACTTGCTAAAACAACAAGCGTTGACTCATACATCAGAAACATAAATATTAACAAAACTACATTGAGCTTCGAAATGGATGTTTCTGATTTGTACTCAAGCAAGTATTGGGCAACATTCCACTATTCAATCAACGGCCGCAACTATACAAACCAGATTATAGTTTCGATTGTTGAATAACGGTAACTGATTACTGTTGCACACCCCTTCTGTTTGGAAGGGGTGTTTTTTTTTTAATTTTTTTCTGCTAAAATATTCTTATGGCAAAAAACAACGGTTACACAACAATTTACAGCGATGATAGTATTGTCGTTTTGAATAAGCAGTCCGGAATTTTGATTGCGGCAGACAGATATGATGAAAATGCGCCGCGGCTGGATCTTATGGCACAGGAAGAATTTGGCAGACTTTATGCTGTTCACCGCATAGATAAAGATACTTCCGGAGTAATTATTTATGCGCGGACTGCAGAAGCTCACAAAAACCTTTCGGAGCAGTTTGAAAAACGCCTTGTTCATAAAACTTATCACGCTCTTGTTTACGGACATCCGCTTTGGAATGACCTTCATGTAGACCTTGCACTTCAACCAGATGGAGATGCTCGTCACCGTACTGTTGTAAGCAAAAAATTTGGAAAGCCTTCTGTTACAGATTTTATAAACCTTGGTTCCTGCGGGCCATACTCGTGGATTATTGCAAAACCGCTTACTGGTCGTACACATCAGATCAGGGCACATCTTGCGGCAAACGGGTTTTCTATTGTATGCGACCCGCTTTATGGAGGAAACCAGAAGCCGGTGCGTCTTAGTGAAATAAAACGCAAATGGAACGGAGATGAAGACGAAGAACGACCTCTTTTGAGCCGGCTGGCCCTTCACGCTTATAAAATTGAATTTAACCATCCTTCTTCCGGTGAAAGCGTTTGTTTTACAGCTCCCTACCCTAAAGACATGGAAGCCACCCGTAAGCAGCTGGCAAAACTTTTTGACGTGGATCCTTTTGCTGTATGAAAATAAAAAAAATATCCGGTATTTTAATTTTGCTCCTTTGCGCAGTTTTGGGCTTTGGTGAAGAAAAACCTTCCACAAAAAACATGGACTTTGAATTAATTTACGAACCGGAATTTGGCTTTATGTATGGCTTAATCAGGGAAAATGTTTGGAAGGCAAACATGAGAGTTTCTTCAGAAGCTGTTACCTATACACCAACAACAGAATTGAGCCGCTTAGACTGGGAACTTTACAATAATAAATTTATGGGCTCCGCTATAAGCCTGATTTTTAATAAAAAATTTCTATTCAACTTTAATTTACAAAATGCTTTATCGGGAACAGTTGGAGTTATGGAAGATTTTGACTGGAATAGCCCTGATCCAAAACATCTTACAAATTATTCCAATCACGACCTTATTCTTCATTCTTTTTTTGATACAAATTTTCTGGCAGGTTATATTTTTCATTTTGGAAAGAAAATTGATTTTACTTTCACACCGTCATTTGGTGTTCATACTCAAAAACTTTTTTTTGAAGGCTATGCCGGTTTTGATACCTATGAGTCGAATAACTGGGAAATCCGTTTATATGAAAAAGCTCCTGTAATTTTTTATTCACAAGGCTTTACAGCAACTGTTTTAAATCTTAATGGCGGCATTGAACTGCCAAAGTATTTTAGCATGAATGCAGGGCTTGCTTTTTCTTATATAAACAAGATTTTTTGCAAGGATGAACACATTAGAAAAGGCAAACAGTATTGCGATATAATTCAATCGGCATGGCTTATTGAAGGAAGCTTAAAGCTGTTTTATAAAATAAATAAAAACCACAAAATCGGTTTATTTGGCGGCTTTAATTTTATGCCTGACGCTTATGGTTTTACTTATATGTCATTTGAAAACTATAAAGAAGATCCTTCAAAACCTGATTATTCGGATCTTGGCGGAACTTCAAGACTTATTTTTAACTATGGAATTGTTTATTCATTCCATTTAAGATAATTATATCTTAATTCTTACTCTTGAGATTTTTCGCTGAGTAACTTCTTCTACAGTAAATAAGATTCTGTTTTTAACAAGCACCATTCCTGCAGACGGCAAGTAACCAATCTGCTCTAAAACCCAGCCACCCAAAGTATTCATCTCTTCGGATTCAAGATTCAGATGGAGAATTGAATTAACTTCGTCTAACTTTATATCGCCCGCAACAACAAAGGTGTTAGAAGAAACTAACTGTATTTTATCTTCCGCAGGAATATTATCATGAGAATTTTCATCTGTCATCCTGCCAAACACAACACGTATAATATCTTCTATTGTTACAATACCTACAGTCTGACCCTGTTCATTCAATACTACGGCAAATTTATTTTCTTCTTCGCGAAGACGTTGTAAAAGTTCAAGAGCAGAAAAACTACCCGGAACAAAAAGAACTTCATCCATAATGCGGGATGCGTAGCCAGTTCCAAGATCTGCATCTTCGTTTCCGTAAAGAACATTTTTATAATGAATAACACCAACAACGTTTTCGCGTTCTTCCTTATAAACAGTAATTACAGAAAAACCGGATTTAAGAAATTCCTTTACTACCTCATCATAGTTTGCATCGGTACTTACCATACTTACAAACGAACGGTGTTTCATAATATCTGTAGCCTGCAGATCATTAAACTTAATAATTTTATTAAGCATGCGGCTTTCGTTCTTTTCGATTGTTCCTTCTTTTTCGCCAACATCAATAAGGATTTTAAGCTCTTCTTCTGTAATAATATGTTCGCGTGGTTTAATTATTTTTTCTACAAGCCAGACTGCA
>JAILBH010000004.1 GCA_024681195.1 Treponema sp. | reverse complement strand
TATGAGGGAACCTTAGTAATACTTCAGGATAACTGGAGCTGCAGCTCAGGTGAAGTTATGGAAATGTTTCCCCAAAATCTTTGTAAATTCAAGGTTCTTCTCGTAGGAACTCATTCTGCCGGAATGCAGAATTATGGAAACGTACAGCAGTTCCAGGATCAGCAAACCGGGGTTTTCCTGTTTATGGGTAATACCAACTTTAAAAAATATCTGCCATCTAATTATCTTGGTGAAGGTAAGGGCTATAAACCGGATGTCTGGGCTCCAACACCAGATATAAAAACAGTTCTCGAAGGTCTTGGAATTGATACCGCAGACATTGAATTTAAATAACGTCATTGCGGCAAAGGTCTTTTTTTACTATAATACATTTTATGGCAACACAACATAAACAAATAGACGCGCAGACGCTTGAAAATCTGCTTTATTTAAGTCGATTGTCTCCTGAAAGTACAAATATGGAGACTTTGAAAAAACAGGTAGATGATATTATCGGGTATTTTGAAATTCTTTCTAAATATGATGACAGCGAAAACCCATATGACGCATATCCAACTACAAAAGCCGATGCCCTCCGCGGTGACGACATTGTAGAAGGCCTCGAAATTTCCGACGTTAAAAAAGTATCCGAAAATTTCATGGACGGCTACTTCCAGGTTCCTAAGGTTCTTGGGGAGGGAGCCTAAAATAGCAAATCCGTTAAAAACAACAGTCCATCGGGACTGTTGTTTAGGATTTACAGGGGAAAGGCTCGCGAGATTTATCGAGCGGCCTACTTTAAAATAATTTGGAGAATTAACAATGTATTATACAATAAAAGAAACCCGCGCTTCATTAAAATCTGGCCAGGTCACAAGCGAGCAGCTGGTCCGCGAGGCTGTCGACACCTTCAACAAAGACAAGAGTGCTCCAATTCCTCTTAACGCATTCATAGAAATGTACGAAGACGCTGCCGACAAGGCCGCTGCAGCCGACAAGGAAATTGCAGCAGCCCGTGCTGCCGGAGCCGACGCCCTGGACAAGCTTTTTGCCGAAAAGCCCCTGCTTGGTATTCCTTTTGCCAACAAAGACAATATTAACTCAAAGGGCCACCGCCTTACCTGCGCTTCAAAAATCCTTGAAGGCTATGTTGCCCCATATAACGCAACTGTAATTGACCGTCTTGAAAAAGCCGGAGCCATTCCTCTTGGCCGTTGTAATCAGGATGAATTTGCAATGGGTTCTTCTACAGAATACTCCTGCTACGGTCCAACCCGTAACCCTATAAACCGCGAGTTTGTATCCGGTGGTTCTTCGGGAGGTTCTGCTGCTGCTGTTGCTGCAAACCAGGCTCTTTTTGGCTTGGGTACCGAAACCGGTGGTTCAGTTCGTCTTCCGGCTTCGTACTGCGGAATCTACGGTCTTAAAACTACTTATGGAGTTTTGAGCCGCTGGGGTGTTGTAGCTTACGGTTCGTCACTGGATCAGGTTGGTATTCTTGGTCACACACCGGCAGACATTGCAGAACCGCTCAGTCTTATGTGCGGTGTAGATATGTATGATGATACTTCTGCAGATTTACCGGAAGGAAAAACTCTGAATAAACTGGAAGCATTATCCGACGCAGAGTTTAAAGCCCTCAAAATTGCAATTCCAAAGCAGTTCCTTAAAACAGAAGGTGCAGATCCTGATGTTGTAAAATGCTTTGAAGAAACCCGCGCATGGTTCACCGGTAAGGGCGCAACCGTAGAAGAAGTTGACCTCCCTATTCTTGATGCTTCTATTGCAGCTTATTATGTAATTGCTCTTTCTGAAGCAGCCTCTAACCTTAGCCGCTTTGATGGAATCCGTTATGGACGACGTGTAGATAACGGACATGGTTACGATGAGCTTTATGTAGAAACCCGTTCCGAAGGCTTTGGACCGGAAGTTAAACGCCGAATTGTAATTGGTAACTATGTTTTGTCTGAACAGTTTAGTGGCGACACCTACAAAAAAGGTATGACAGTACGTGCACGCATTCAGCGCGAAGTTGCAGCTGTTTTCGAAAAATACGACATCATTCTTTGCCCGACTTGTCCAACTGCAGCCTTTAAGCTTGGTTCAAAGGTAGATAATCCTTTGGAAATGTATCTTTCTGACCTTTATACAACCTTTGTAAATCTGGCCCGTATTCCTTCAATCAATGTTCCAGCCGGCCGCACCGGTGCAGATAACATGCCTATTGGTATGCAGTTTGCAGGTGCAATGTTTGCCGAAAAGAAGATTCTGCGCCTGGCCCAGAACTGGGAAGAAGATCACAAGGATTGCGGAATCCCGGTTATTTAACCTTCATTTCAAAAACCCCGTCCCATTTCTTTGGTGGCGGGTTTGTTTTAAAGTGCTGGATTCTGTCTAAGAATACAACCGAAGGCATATCCTGGTACTTTTCATTACAAAGCTGGAACATTTCTTCTGCCTTATCCCATTGCTGCTTTCGGTAAGCGTTGAGACCTTTTTCGAACAAATCTTTAATTTCAAAAAGCTTGTCGATTGCCGCAGCTTTGGTCTGTAAAATTTCATAAATGCGGACAGGTTCGTTCTTTCCTTTAACCTTAATAAAGTCAAGCTCACGACACACAAAGGTATCTTTAAGCTTATCATAAACTGCTTCGGTAATAATTGCCTTAGAACCATAGGCTTTGTTTGCACCTTCAAGACGGGCAGCAAGATTTACGGTATCACCAATAGAAGTAAAGTCCATGCGGCTGCGTGCTCCAACAGAACCAAATACGACCTTACCTGTATTAATACCAATTCCCATGGAAATAAAGTCCGAACCATCTGCCAGGGCAAGCTCCTGCTGAGCTCGCATTGCAGCCCGGATCTCCATTGCAGCCTTACAGGCATTGTATTCCTTTTTAGGACCTGCAAAGAATGCCATCATCTCGTCGCCAACAAACTTATCAACATCACCGCCATTGTTCAAAATAATTTCGGTTTCTATATCAAGATAGTGGTTTAAGATTTCTACAACATCCTTTGGCTGTTTACCTTCGCACAAAGAAGTAAAGCCACGGATATCTGTAAAGAGGAAACACAGTTCACGCGAAGTTGTTGTCTTTTTTGTATCCTTTTCTGCAGCCTGGAGAGTAGAGAATGAAATATATGGAATAATTCCGCGGATAATTCCGACCATGTTTTTAATTTCTTTAGAAAGGTCTTTTGTTTCATCATTTGTTTTAATGGAATCAATAAAGGTAAGCTGACCGGCATTTATTTTTGAATTTCCATCCAGAATCTCTTCCAGAGTATTTGCGGTTTTTCTTACGTTTGTCTTAAGGTAGAGCAGTGGGTTTGTAATAAAGTCTGCAATAAAGAGTGCAAGAATAATTGCAATGTAAAGGAACATTACAACCATGGTAAATACATAAATCTGAACGTGGAAATATGAGCGCATGAGGATTTCGGTTTTGTAAGTAACAATAGAAAATCCTACAAGCTTAAAGCCTGCTTTTCTTGTAAATGAAACAGGATAAATATATTTACAGGTATCTCCATAAATTACCGGCTGTTTTTTATAAGTTCCGTTCTGGAAGTTCACAAAATATTCACGGGCCTTTGCAGAAGTAATTTTCTTTTCTTCATCTGGAATATCTTTTACGTGACCGGTTGCAGTTGTATAAGAAAAAACATCATATTCCGGCCATTCAATATCTTCCAGTTTAATGTCTGTTCCATCTTCGTTTTGACCAAAGCTTACTTTGTCGCCGTTCTTTTCAAAAACAATGTTTCCCGGAATAGATGCGGTAATAATATCAATTCGCTCAAACGGACAGTCTGCATAGCTGTTTGCTTCTTTTTGCTGTGTAAAGTAAGGAGCAATTTTTTCATATTTACCGTCGGCCGAATCATAAACGGTAGAAGTTTGTTCTGCCTGTGAACGACCCAAATCACTTACAGCTTCGGTAAACATTTTTTTATAGCTGCGAAGAATAAGGATTGTAAAGAAAACCATAATTACGGCAATAACACCAATGATGGTCAAAGTGAGCTTTGTCTTAATAGAGATTTTTGTTTTTTGCTTTGATTCTGCCTGAATCTTTTTGTATTCAGCAAACTCCGGATTCATCTCGCGCAGGAAAAGAATTCCAAAAATAGACATGAGCGCGTGACATACAAAAACCAGTCCAAGTACAACATAAACCAGAACCGGCAGATTAAGGAACCACCTCATGCAGTTTGCAAACATAACAAGACAGGTTATTGAACAGAAAAGATAGAAGGTAAGACTGATATAGGTGATTACATAAAGTACGGTGTTTACCTTGCCCTTTATAAAAAGCGAAATCAAAAGAAAAAGTGCGGTAAAAGGCACAAAATAAATTATAAAATAAATAAAATGAAAGGCATTTCCCTGAATTTCCGGGGCCTGTGTAAAAGGAAGCATATAAGGATAAATAAGGCTTGCTGTGCTTTCTGCATCTCCAAGACTTATGCTCTGCATTCCCATTGGCAAAAGGAAAATTGCTGTTAAAAGTACGGCAGGTATGATTCTGCAAAAGTAAAAAAAGAATATTTTTGAATTAAATTTGATTTTTAATTTGCTTTTGGAAGACCCCTTGGCCTTTTTTGTTTTGTCTTTCATTTTTTAGTCCAAATTCTATTTTATTTTTTCTTCTTTTATATTAATATGCAATGAGTATTTTTTCAATGGAGTTTTTTATGACTAGATTCAATATAGGCGACAGCTTTGAAACAACAGTTGTTGCAGTTACAGATACAACAGTTTTTGTGGACCTTAGCGCCAAAAGCGAAGGTGTAGTTGATGTTGCAGAATTTAAAGATGATGAAGGCAACGTAAGCGTAAAAGAAGGCGACAAGATAAAGGTTTATTTTACCGGCGAAGTTCACGGCGAAATGCGTTTTACAAGCAAAATTGGCGGCAGTTCCGCAGATGACAGCATGCTCGAAAATGCCTTTAAGGGCGGAATTCCTGTAGAAGGTCATGTAGAGGCCGAAATTAAGGGCGGTTATGAAGTAAAAATCGGTGGAAAACGCGCCTTTTGTCCTTATTCGCAGATGGGCTTTAAAGATAAAAAAGAGCCTGCCGCTTATGTGGGAAAAACTTTGAGCTTTATAATCACAGAATATAAAAATGAAGGCCGAGACATTCTTGTAAGCAACCGTAAAATTGGTGAATCTGAACATGCAAACGCTCTTGGTAAGCTTGCAGCCCAGATTACAGAAGGTGCAGTTGTAAGCGGAACTGTAGAAAGCATCGAAAAATTTGGTGCTTTTGTAAATATTCAGGGCTTCCGAGCCCTTCTTCCTATGAGCGAGCTTTCTTTTGACCGTGTTGCAGATGCCGGCGAAGTTGTAGAACCTGGCCAGGAAATTACCGTAAAGGTTATTCACACAGACTGGAAAAACGAGCGTGTAAGTGTAAGTCTTAAAGCTTTGATGAAAGATCCATGGGAAGGAGCCGGTGCACGCTTTCCTGTTGGTTCAAAACAGGAAGGAAAAATCAGCCGCATTGCCGACTTTGGCCTTTTTGTAAATATTGCCCCGGGAATTGACGGCCTTGTTCACATAAGCGACCTTGAAGACGTTAGTGCAAACACAAATTTGCGCAAGGTTTATAAGGTTGGTCAGAGCATGAGCGTTGTTGTAGAAAAAATCAACGCTATGGAAAAGCGCCTGTCTCTTAAACCAGCCAGTTCCGTAGAACAGGACGAATCTGCCGCCAAATATATGAGCAGTCAGGATGATGACGGAGAGACATACAATCCTTTTGCAGCATTGCTAAAGAAATGATTCCTGCGGTCCCTGAGCCTGTCGAAGGGCCGCAATCTGTATTTTTCTCTTAAATCCTCCATAATGTCTGCCGATATTGAAGTGATAAACTATATGATAACCCAAAAAGTGTCAAAAACTTCAGTAAAAGCGTCTCTTTTTAAACTGCGTTCCCTCGCAGCTGCGGTTGTTTTGTTCTTTGCAGCACAGATGGGGTGGGGTGCAACGTATTATTGGGTTGGGGGAAACACCGGAAACTGGAATGATGCAGTAAACTGGTCTACTAGTGAAGGCGGAACAGGAGGTACAGGAGATGCATATCCTGGATATAACCCTTCAGATGGAGATGAAGTTCACATTTATGGAGATGTAGATGTTACAATTGCTTCTGATATTTCCATTGGTAAATTATTAATTTCGTCTGGAACGAATCATTTAACTTCAAGTTTTACAACAAAACTTTCTGGAACTGGCAGTCTTACAATTACAAACACTTATGATTCCATAAATCTTACAAGATGTTCAACAACTGATGATGTTATTGGTACTCTTGAAATCAATCTTCCTGTAACTTGTAAAGATACAAATGATATAAAAGGTACAATTCAAACTCACAGTGGAACTACTTTATTAGTTGATGCTGGAAAAACTCTTACAGCAGCAGATGTCATTCATAATGCAACTTCTGGTAAACCTGTAAGTAAAATACAAATAGAAGGTACTCTTGATGCTGGAACAGTAAGCCTTAATCTGAGCAACAATGCTAATCTTGGTTCAACTCAACTCGTAGTAGGATCAAATGGAAAGGTAAATACCGGAGAAATAAAATTTGGTAGAAACGATTATAGTAATACCAGCTCTGATGGTACCACAACAAAAATTACCGAGCCAATAATTAATAACGGAATAATAACTATTTCTAATACCTTTACAATTCCGGATTTTTCAAGTGAAGTTACAATCCCTTATTCAGGAAACGGAACTATAGCTTTGAATGGAGCGGACGCAAAATTCATTTATAATGATTACGTAGATATTACTGTTGCCGAATTAACTGGTGGAACACAAAACTCAACAGTAACCGGTGGTGGTCATATAACAATCACAAGTGCAACTTTTAATGGAAGTGCGACTGTTTCTGGAACAACAATAGCTGACGTAACTTTTAAAGATGACATCACACTGTCTGGCACAAATACATTTACAAAATTTAATGCTTCGGGGCTTGGTGGAAAGACATTTACAGTAGCTGCAGCTCAAACAATAAATGGCGCAACAAACGAGGTTCTTTTGTCTGGTACCAGCAGCACAAATCTGCTTAATATTACAGGCTCTGGAAGTTTTGTGTTATCAAATCCTCTTATTGCAGATTATCTTAGTTTTGACACAATAAGTCCAAGCGCCACTGCCGGAAAAGCCTATGCAAAAAACAGTACAGGAACAGCAGATGGCTGGACGGTAGCAAGTGGAGAACTTCGCATCTGGAACGGTTCAACAACTGACTGGGGAACTCTTTCAAACTGGCTCCCGCAAAGCCTGCCAGATGGTAATGCAGATGTAATAATACCGGCAACATCTTATGAGCCAACGGTTTCTTCAGATGCAGCTGTAAAATCTATTATTACGGCTGTAGATATAACTGTTGCAGCCGGCACAAAGTTCGAAATTACAGAGGGTACAGCACTTTCTGATAAAATCAAGGGAGCAGGTACTCTGGTTCTTTCTTCCGGAAAAACTTATACAATGCCTGATCCTCTTACTATTAATATAGAAAACAATGGAACAATTAGTGGCGATGCAACAATAAATGGCAATTTTTCTAATACCGGGACAGGCTCGGTTGCGGGAACTGTCACTGTCAGCGGCAATGTGGACCACTCTGGCGGAACAATAAATTCTCTTGTTTTTACCGGTACAGGAGACAAGACTTTTACTCCACAGAATACCGGTTATACAACAATAACTGTAAACAAAGAAAGCGGCACTCTTACTGTTAGTGATGCCTTACAAGCTCAAAACCTGACTCTTACAGCAGGAGATGTTCTGTTTGCAGGAAATGTCACTGTTGATACCGACTTTGCAACTACACATAATATAACTTTTGCAGACGGAACTTATACACTTAGCGCAAAGACTATTACTGCCGCTTCAATCAGCGCACAGAATAATAATGAAACCAGTCTGACTTTGCAATCAGATGATGGAGATATCATTATTGGCGGTGATATTGGCAGCAACTCAAAAAAATTTAAAGCGCTGGTTTTGGATCCTGACTCAAAGGTAAAATTAGGTGGTAACATAATTCTTGGTTCTGCAGATGATGCTTTTGTAATTAATTATCCTTTAATTCTTACTGGAAACACAAATTTTGATGTTACCGGAAACATTAAAATAGAAGATTCTGTAACACCTGCAAGAACCGGTAGTATTAATTCAGACAGTACAGCCCGCGAACTTTCTCTCAAGGCAGGAACTGGAAAATCTATTCAGATTAAAAACGGTGCTGCTTCCGGGGCGGGACTTGGTGCATCATCGCCACTTTCTAAAATCACAATAAACAGCTCTCTGTCTCTTGATGCAGAAACAAGCTTTACAACCTCTGGTGATGACGGAACTGTTTTTGCAGGCACAGGAAGTGTAAGCACAACAGGTACAGGAACTCTTGTTCTGAACGGTAATCTTTCAAACACCGGCAGCTGGACTTTTGGTACAGACATTTCTGTTACCGGTGATGTTACAGATACAGGAACCTGGAACGGCTCAAATAAACTTTCTTTTATTGGTGGAACAGACCATACATTTATACCAGGTACTTCAACTTATCATAGTATTGAACATACAGGAGCAGGACTGCTTATAATTGATGGAACATTAAATGCAGGTAGTGCAGAAATTGCTTCCCTGTCAATCAATGGAAAGATAATAACAGATACAGAAGGAATTACAATAAGCGGAACCACAACTCTAACAGGCGATTCAGAATTTGAAACACCTGCTGCTAAAACAATTAATTTTGGTGGCACGGTTCAAAGCTCTGGTGCCAGCCCTTACCACTCTCTTACAACAAAAGTTGGAACTGTTCAGTTTGATGGTGAGGTTTCAAAAGTAGATGCACTTATTACCGCAGCTGCAGTAATAAATACAACTTCTATTTCTTCTGATACCCAGACATATAATGGTGCAGTAAATTTCCTTCAATCAGCAGAGCTTACCGCAACAACAGTAACCTTCAAAAACAATGTTAGCGGAACAGGACTTGAAGTAGATGGCAATACTGTTGTAAATACAGGAGTCATAAACACAACAGGAAATCAGACCTACAATGGAACTGTAACATTAGACCGGGCTGCAGTTTTGACAGCAAGAACAACAGGCGCAACACCAGTGAATCAAACAATCACATTCAAGGGTAATGTTTCAAGCTCCGCAGATATAACTTTAGAAGCAGATGTAAGTATAGGCGCCGCAGAAATAACGCTTGCTTCGGATACTCAAATTAAATTAGCAGGCGATATCTCCGGTTCCGGCAAAACCCTCACATTAAATACTCCTGTCTTTAACAGTACAAAAGCAAGCGCAAGTGATGTAACAGTAGGAACTCTTAATCTTGCACACGCTGTAGCTTTAACCTCAACGGCAGGAATAAACCTTACAGCCAGCAGCATCACAAAAACAGCCGGTTCAAATTATACACTCACAAACAACGCAGCTCTTTCTGTCTCAGACGAAATAACAATATATCCTGATTTTATAAACGAAACAGGAACGCTCACTGCATCAAGTGGAACAACAACCTTCAAAGGTAATGTTACCCTGCCAGCTTCAAGCTTTACTCATTCAGGTGGAGAAGTTGTTCTTTCACCGACTGAAGGCTCTATGGCAATAGACGCTACAGCAACCTTTAATAAGTTAACTGCTGCAGACCTTGGCGCAAAAACTATTAATTTTGCTTCGGGAACGGCTTTGACTGTAGAAGACAAACTCACCCTTACCGGAGATAACACAAATAATCTTACGCTTACCAGTACCGGTACCTGGGGAATTTTATGTACCAAGACCGAAGCAGATTACGACCACGTAATCTCTCATGTAACAGTAAAAAACTCAAATAACACCTCATCATATTTCCTTACAGCCACTGACATTACAGATGAGGGTGGAAACTCAAAGTGGAATTTCCCTGGCATGGAATACACCTGGAAGGGTAGTGCCGGCGATACAAACGGACACAAGTGGTACTATGCAGCAAACTGGACACCTGCATCAATTCCTGGAACAGGTTCTAA
>JAILBH010000009.1 GCA_024681195.1 Treponema sp. | reverse complement strand
AGTAACCGGTTCCAAGGGAAAATCTTCTACAGTAAGTGCAATTTATTACGGTTTGCAGCAGGCAGGTTTTACAGCATTTCTTGGCGGAAACATTACCGTTAGTCCCCTCACCTTTTTTGACCAGGTAAGCGCTGACACTCCGGTTGTAATTGAATTTTCTTCCTGGCAGCTGGCAGACCTTCGTGGCCGTGGTGTAATCAAACCTCACATTTCTGTAATTACAAAAATTGTTCCGGACCACCAGAACTGGTATGGCAATATGGAAGATTATGTAGCAGACAAACGTTTGATTTACGCAGATCAGGATTCCGGAACCTATTCAATTTTTGATGCAGGACAAGATGAACCCGGTACTGGTCCAGCCTGTGGTGGAACCTGGGGAGACCTTTTTGCCCGTGAAAGCCGTGCAACAGTAATCCGCTACAACACAAAAAATCAGTACACAGTTGACTTTGACAAGCTGCTTGTTCCCGGCGAACACATGAAATTAAACGCCCAGAATGCAGCAACAGTTCTCCAGCTTATGGGAGTAGAAAAACAGCGTGCAAAAGAAATCTTACAGACCTGGCCCGGCATTGCACACCGCCTTCAGTTTTTCCATGAATGGAAGGGTTATAAATTTTATAATGATTCTGCGGCAACTGTACCGGAGGCAGCGGCCGCAGCAAGCCAGGCTTTTGGCAAACCTGTAATTCTTTTGACAGGCGGAACTGAAAAAGGACTTGCACTGGATAAATTGACAGAAGTGCTCACCGGAACTGCTGGCTCAGGCTCAATTCCTATTGAGCAGATTTATCTTCTTGCAGGCACTGCAACAGATAAAATCAAAGCAGAACTGGACAAAGCCGAAAGAAAATATCAGGGACCATTCAACAGTCTGGATGACATGCTTGGAGCTCTAAAAAACAAACTGCCAGGCGGAGACCTTCAATCAAACATCATAGTATTTTCTCCGGGCGCAACTTCTTTTGGAATGTTCAACAACGAGTTTGACCGCGGCGACAAATACATGGCTGCCGTAAAAAAGATTTTCTGCTAAGAATTAAATTCTTTTTAGTTATTGGTAGCCTTAATTATCTCATCCACATTTTTGATGATGGCACCGGCAATTTCCGGTTTGTTCATTGTGTAGATGTGGATGCCGCGGACACCGTTGGAAATTAAATCTATAATCTGGTCGGTAGCGTATGCAATTCCTGCCTGCATCATAGCCTCCGGCGAATTACGGAAGCGGTCACAGATGGCAAGGAGCTTTCGCGGAATATAGGCATTTGAAAGATCAACCATTCGGCTGACCTGATTTGCATTTGTAATTGGCATAATTCCGGCAAGAACAGGAACATGAATTCCGGCAGACTGAAGACGATACAAAAAAGAATAAAGCATATCGTTGTCAAAAAACATCTGGGTTGTAAGAAAATCTACCCCGGCTTCTACTTTATACTTTAAGGAATCTATGTCTGTTTCGCGGCTTGCACTTTCGGGATGACCTTCAGGATAGCAGGCACCACCAACACACATGCCTTCTTTTTTCAAAAGCTTAACAAGGTCGGAAGCATGGGTAAAACCAGAAGGAAAAATATTTTCGCCTTCCTGAACATCCTTTGGCAGGTCTCCTCGAAGGGCAAGAACATTCTTTATATTTCTTTTTTTCAAATCTGCAATTGTTGCTTCAAGAGATTCTTTTGTAGAGCGAACACAGGTAAGATGGGCAAGAGCAGATGTTCCGTTCTTTTCAATTGTTTCTGCAATTTCAGCAGAATATCCTTGAGTAGTTCCGCCGGCACCAAAAGTAACACTGATAAAGTCAGGATTAAATTCTGTAAGCGAAAGAGCTGTATTCTTTATTGATTCAAGGGCTTCCTTTTTTTTAGGAGGAAAAACCTCAAAAGAAAGAGAAACCTTTTTGCTATTTAAAACTTCTGCAATAGTCATATGCTGATCTGTCATTCTTATAGTTTATCAATTGTATGGATTGTTGTCGACCCTACTCAATTTTTTTTATAGTCATACTCTTAGAGCAGATTCTTTTCCATCCACTTTGCAACGCCGTCTTCTTCGTTAGAAGCACAAACTTCACTGGCAGCCTCTTTTACTTCCTCGATGGCGTTGTCCATGGCAATACCTTTACCGCAAAGCCTGAGCATTCCTATGTCATTAAAGTCATCACCAAAAGCCGCAATCTGACTGACCGGAAGACCAAGCTTTCTGCCCAAAGCTTCTATTGCCTTTTCTTTTGTTGCATCTTTTTTACTAAGCTTATACCAGGGAATATCAGAAAAAGGAAGAAAATCAATCTGCCCTTGTCCAAGACAATTTGCAACTAAAGAAACTTTTTCTTTATCAAGACTCTGGATACACATTTTCATGCAGGGCTCGCGGAAATCTAAAAAATCATTGAAGGTCCAGAACTTGTCTCCCAGCTCCTCTTGTGAATTGGAATAAAGCCCTTTTTCATTGTCTGCAGAAATAATTGCATCTTTTCCAAAAACTTCAAAAGTTTTATCTATGAGTCTGCGGACTTCTTCTACGCTGAATTCACAGTTATAAATTTTTTCTCCGCGATAAGTTATCATGCCGCCGCCATTCGAAATAAAAATATCAGGCTCAATGCCATCCAGAAACTTTACGGCATTAACCTTTGCACGGGCAGTACAAACTCCAAAAAGCAGACCCTTTGCCTGAAGCTTTTTTATAATCTCTTTTGTGTAATCTGAAATTGATTTGTCATTGTGGAAGAGAGTTCCGTCTAAATCTGAAAGGATAATTGATACGTTTTCCATATTCAATTATGCATATTTATTAAAAGTTTTTCAAGGCTTAAAGCTTAAGGGTTTCATTCATGCTGCCGCTTCTGTAACCCTGTAAATCCATGGAAACATAATTAAAGCCAAGCTTCTTAAAGTCAGTCACAATTTTTTCGCGGTGCTCAAGCAGCTTAGCAAAATCCTCAGGCGCTACTTCGATTCGGGCAATTGTTCCACTGGTCTGATCTGTTCCCGAGCTGTGAATTCTTACACGTTCCTGAATAAAACCAAGATCAATAAGCAGCTCTTCTGCCTTTTCTACCATTGCGAGTTTTTCTAATGTAATGATTTCTCCGTAAACAAAACGACTTGCAAGACAGGCAAAACTCGGCTTTTTCCAGGTGGCAAGTCCAAGATCTTTTGAAATTGCCCTGATTTCGCTTTTCCATAAATTGCATTCGCGCAAAGGACTTTTTACACCAAGCTCTGCAATTGCCTTGAGTCCGGGTCTGTAGTCTCCCTCGTCATCAAGGTTACTTCCTTCGCATACATATTCAAGACCATGCTCATGGGCAACTTCTATTATTTTTGCAAAAAGTGAATGCTTGCAAAGATAACATCTGTTTTTTGGGTTTTCCTTAAAGCCCGGAATGTCAAGTTCCTGTAAATCAATAAAAATATGTTTTATGCCTTCTTTTTTACAAAAATCCTGGGCTTCTGATTTTTCTCTTTCAGGAAAAAGATCAGATCGGACAGTTATAGCAACTGCCCGATCCCCAAGAAGATCATGTGCAACTTTGAGCATAAAGGTAGAATCTACGCCGCTTGAAAAGGCAATTGCAAGGCTTCCAAGCTGCGCAAAATAATTCTTTAAGGCTTCATATTTTTTATTTAATTCCTGCTCCATGACGATTCTCAAAGCTCTTATAAGGGATTAATTATCGCTGAAAAGAGGTGTACTAAGATAGCGGTCTCCGGAATCCGGAAGAAGGGCTACAATAACCTTACCTTTGTTTTCAGGACGTTCTGCAAGAATCTTTGCTCCCTTAAGAGCAGCACCTGAAGAAATACCAACTAAGATACCTTCGCTGCGGGCAAAAAGGCGGCCTTCTGCAAAAGCATCATCATTTTCTATAGCAAGAATTTCATCGTAAATTTTTGTATTCAAAACATCCGGAACAAAGCCGGCACCAATTCCCTGGATTTTGTGAGGACCGGCTTCGCCCTTAGAAAGAACCGGGCTTGCAGCAGGTTCAACAGCAATAATCTTTACGTTTGGATTTTTTGATTTTAGGTATTCACCAACACCAGTCAAAGTACCACCGGTTCCAACACCGGCAACAAAAATATCAACTTTTCCGTCTGTCTGTTCCCAGATTTCTGGACCTGTTGTCTTTTTATGTGCAGCAGGGTTAGCAGGGTTTACAAACTGTCCAAGAATAATGCTTCCCGGTGTAGATTTCTGAAGTTCTTCTGCCTTAGCAATAGCACCCTTCATTCCTTTTGCGCCTTCTGTAAGTACAAGCTCTGCACCGTAAGCCTTAAGAAGATTGCGGCGTTCAACACTCATGGTTTCAGGCAAAGTAAGAACTGCCTTATAGCCTTTAGCAGCTGCAACCGATGCAAGACCAATACCTGTGTTACCGGAAGTTGGTTCAATAATTGTAGCCCCTGGCTTAAGAACACCCTTTGCTTCTGCATCTTCAATCATTGCAAGAGCAATACGATCCTTTACACTTCCTGCCGGATTCAAATATTCAAGCTTTGCCAGAATGGTAGCGTCCTTAATTCCCGATACCTTAGAATATCCGTTCAACTTCAAAAGCGGAGTCTTACCAATAAGCTCTGCTGCGCTCTGTTTAATGTCGCTCATATATTACCTCACTTATTTATATATTACCTATGGATTTAGTAGGTTTTACACTTTTATAATACACTCTATTACCTACTCTGTCAATAGGTAATTGTAAAATCTATTATTTATTCTGAATAATTTATTGCACTTACAATTGCTGCAATACCGGCGCGACCAACGTTGGAGCTCTTACCAACTCCCCAGGTGCTGGTGCCGTCTGCTTTTGTAATCTGAACATAAGAGATAGCGTGGGTATCTGAACCTGAACCAATAGAATGTTCGTGGAATGAGGTGATATTGAAAGATGGAGCGGATGTACGCTTCATGATATTTACAAAGGCATCCAAAGGTCCATTTCCGTTTGCAGTAATAACATATTTTTTTCCAAGCCATTCAATTGCAGCAGTTGCAGCTACGTGTTCAATGCCAGGACCACCCCGTTCACCTTCCATATGTTTTTCGCTTATTTCAAGTACATTAAGCGGATACTTTGTGGTAATCCATTTTGCTTCAAACAAAGAATAAATCTCATCTGCAGAAAGCTCGCGCTGAAGTTCGTCTGCCCTTGCCTTTACAACAGCTCCAATAACAGGGTGCATCTCTTTTGGAGGCATAATGCCAAACTCGTGTTCCAGAACATAAACTGCACCACCCTTTCCACTCTGGCTGTTTATGCGGATAAGACCAGTGTATTCACGGCCAATGTCGTGCGGATCTATTAAAAGGTATGGAACATCCCAGCGAACGTCTTCGCCCATTGCAGCACGCGCATCAATTGCCTTGCGAATTGCGTCCTGATGCCCGCCGCTAAATGCAGTATAAACAAGCTCGCCAGAATAAGGCTGGCGTGGATGAATTGCCATTCCTGTAAGCCGTTCAAATGTAAAACTTACATTATCAAGATCAGAAAAATCAAGCTCCGGATCAACGCCTTGAGTGTACAGATTCAAAGCCGCAGTTACAACGTCCATGTTTCCGGTGCGCTCTCCGTTTCCAAAAAGACAGCCTTCTACACGTTCAGCACCAGCTAAGAGACCCATCTCACACTGGGCAATTCCTTCACCACGGTCATTATGATGATGAAGGGAAATTAGGCAGGAATCACGGTCGCCAATCTCGCGGCCAAAATATTCTATTAAATCTGCAAACTGATTAGGCATACAGCATTCAAGAGTTGCAGGAAGATTAAGGATTACTTTATTGTCAGGGCTAGCTCCCCACTCCTTCATAACTGCACGGCAAATCTGGAGAGAATAATCAATTTCTGCTTCCGAAAAATTTTCCGGTGAATATTCCAGAGTAATGTGAGTTCCTTCTGCTCTAAGCTTGGCCGCAGCCTTTTTAATTGCGCGTACACCGCTAACAGCAAGTTCAATCACTTCTTCCTTGGATTTACCAAAATTATATTTACGCTGAGCCGGAGAAATTGCGTTGTACAAATGGAGGATTACGTTTTTTGCCCCGCGCACTGCTTCTACAGTTTTTTGTACAAACTGTTCACGGGCCTGAGTCAAAACCTGAATCGTAACATCGTCCGGGATTCTGCCCTCTTCTATGAGTCGCCTTACAAAATCAAATTCAGTCTGACTCGAAGAAGGATATCCAACTTCAATCTGCTTAAAACCAATTTTTACAAGAAGCTCAAAGTACTCAAGCTTTGCTTCAACCCCCATCGGATTAATAAGCGCCTGGTTTCCATCACGTAAATCAACAGAGCACCACACCGGAGCGTGATTGAGCACCTTACCCGGCCAGGTTCTGTCTGGAAGTGAAACAGCTGCAAATTTCTGGTACTTGTTCTTGTATTGTTTCATTACTTTCCGCAAAGTCCGCTGAAAATTCCTTTGATATCCTCTGCAAATGCAGCTGTATCTGTACGCAATTCTTTAAGGAATGAGTTGTCATTAAGAGAACCAATAACGGCATCCATTTCTTTTTCACTGCGGTAAACCATATTTCTATAATAGTTGGTGTAATCCTTTTCGCGAGAACCAAAGGCTGCGTTATAAATATCATAAACACAGACAGTAACATCATCAGAAATGTTACGGTAAAGATCAAAGGAGAATTCTTCAATAGGACGTGTATAAAGACGTTCAAGAAGATAAAGTGCATAGCGTACCTTAAACTGCTCGTATTCAACCTGGCAGCAGTTATAGAAGCTGTGAACTTCTTCCCAGTTGTTGATTTTTCCGGCCTTGATTGTATCAAAAAGCTCCATAACTTTCTGAGAAGGAATAATCTGTCCGCCAACATTTTCCCATTCTGTATAAAGCGGAAGCTCTCTGATTTTTGAGATAAGCTCAAGAGTCAGACACTGTTCTCCAAGAGATTTACAGTATTCCATAAGTGTACGGGTTGCAAAATATTTAACAATCTTGCGGTACATCTTGTAGGCCTGTACCGGCTTGTGAATTGTTGCCCCGTACTTTTTCTGACACATCTGATCTTCAAGCACAAAATCTGCTTCCGGATTCTGATGAAGGAAATCCTTTGCTTTCTGATACTGCTGTTCCGGAGTAGAAGCTCCTTCCATAGCATCATTACGGTTGGCAATAAGATAATTTTGTGTAAGCCCGATAATTCTATCCAGAGCAGCCATAATTTCCTGCATTGTATCCGGAGCAAAAGGATCGGTCTCAATATTCTGAACCTTTACCTTTCGTTTATCGCGCTTTTTAAATTTATTATTGTTACGGGTGATGGCAAACATGTCATACATAAACCACCAGGCCGGTGTAATGCGGACTGCCTGTTTACCATCCTCTCCAGGACTAACCAGAGCAAAAGGATAAGGGATATCAAGCTCGTTCTGATAGCTTCCCTTAGAAACAAGCACAAACGAAGCAAAACGGCTGTTGTGTTTAAAGTCAGAACAAAGACCAGGCCAGAAACCACGCTTGGCAATAATTTCTCCATCAGGGCTTCGGCTGTTATGGTTACTTCCGATTGTTGCACCAGAAGCAATGTTTGACTGTCCCATAATTGTAGTTGCAATAAGGAATGAAGAGTTGTGATGCTGCTCGTGAAATGGGAATACAAGGTTATTCAAAACTTCACAGCACGAAATTGTAGAGTTATCACCAAGTACAGAGTTCAGAACGCGGGCACCATATTTTACCTGACAGTTGCGTCCAATTACAAAACGAACTGCAATTGCCTGATAGAAGGCCTTACTTCCATAACCAAAAATTCCATTAACCATTTCTACACCTTCACCAATCTGCGAAGGTTCTTCCGGTGAAGAAAGGATTGTAATATTTTTAAGCTTAAAAGCACCCTTGATATATGCGCACTTTCCAACACGAACATCCTTAATGATTTCGCTGTTTTTGATTACTGTATCATCATCAATATAGCCGTAGGTATTGAGCTTTCTGTCGTTTCCACTTTCTGTAAGCTCTACAAAACGCTCAAGCAGCTTTGGATCATCGCGGTAATGCGACCAGATATAAGCATCGGCAGGAATCATGCTTTCAAAAGGAAGCACGCTTCTTCCATCATTTTCGTTTGCAACACCAATCCAGATACGGTTATCTTCCGGCTCTCCCTCTTTAAGAATACCGTTTCCAAATTTTGAGTGATTTGTACAGCACATTTCCTGAATATTAAAAAGGATGATGCGGTTTCCAAAACGGTAGTTATCAAGATAAGAGACATTGCGGATTACCATATCATCACCGGTTACAACATTGCTAAGGCGTGAACGGCGAATACCACATGTAAGTACAAGATCATGATATGAAAGATTTGCGTTGCGAAGCTTGCCAAGAATTATGAATCCAGAAAAGAAAGAAAGGTGAATCAAAGAAGCGTCAAAACCGTCTTCTGAATCATCAACGTAAAAATTGTTCCAGGTTGGATCGTCATTGTGATTGAGATTCTTTTCAAGCAGCTCAATCTCTGCTTTTGTTAA
>JAILBH010000202.1 GCA_024681195.1 Treponema sp. | reverse complement strand
CTCACAAGGGCGGCTACGGAATGTACTATCATTTTGACTACCATGGTTGGCCTTACAGTTACGAATGGCTCAATACAAACTATCTTCCAAAAGTAAAGGAACAGATGACTGCCGCTTATGATTTTGGAATCCGCGATTTGTGGATTGTAAATGTTGGCGATATTATGACAAATGAGTTCACGCTTTCTTACTTTTTGAATCTTGCTTATGACTACGAAAAATATTCTGCTACTGAATATACAACCCAAGGTTATACAGCAGGGTGGATAGAACAGCAGTTCCCTGAATTAAGCCACAAACAGAAAGCTTCCATTAATAACATAATGAACACATACACAAAGCTTGCAAATATGCGCAGAACAGAATGCATCTGGCCTGACACTTTTGCTCCTGTAAGCTTTGGCGAAAGCGAAAAGATTCTTACCCTCGCCGAAAATGTTATCAAGGATTGCGAAAAGCTTAAGGAAGAACTTTCTAAAAAAGATTATCCCGGATTTTTTGCCCAGGTATACTTTCCTGCCTGCGGAACAATGAATGTTCTTAGAATGCAGATTCTGGCCGGTCTCAACAGATGGGCTGCCTCTCATAATTTATTTGCTGCAAATGCCTATGGCCAGCATGTAGAAGAATGTCTGGACTATGACAAGAAGCTTGTAGATGAATGCGACAAGGTAGACGGCGGACGCTGGTATGCAATGGGCTGGTCTGAACATTTTGGATTTATTCACTGGAACGAAGAAGAAAACCGCTATCCTGTTATTGCAAAACCCCTTGAACCTAGAAAAGGACGTTTGTGTGCCTGGGTAGAAGGGGTTGATTTAGTAACAACAGGTGGGGATTGGACACGCATTCCTTTGCGGTGCGACAGTTTTAAAAATCCTGAAACTGTAACCGCAAAAGTTTTTGTTGCCGGTGCAAATAAAAAAATGCTCCCATACGAAGTAAACATTGACGAAGAAAATGACTGGCTGAACTTTACTATAAAAAAAGATAAAACTTTGTTGATTGATACAATCATCCTGTCAGTAGACCGTTCAAAACTGCTTGTAGCTAAAAACCAGAAAGCAGTCCTTAAAATAACAGGCGACGGCGGACACGGCTGCAGAATCCGTATTGATGTTGTGATTGATGCTGAAGTTCCAAATCTTAATTACGATAAGGGAACCTTTATTCAAACTTCAAATTATATTTCTATGGAAGCCGGTCATTTTGCAAAAAAGCAGGCAGGCAGCTGGAAAGGGGAGACTTCTCAATTTGTAGAACTCCCAGGTTATGGAAAAACTCTTTCTGCCGTAAAAGCCTTTCCTGTTATTGCAGAATATCCAAAAGGAAAGAACGCTCCTTATGTAGAATACAAGTTTGTTGCAGCAAGCGAAGGCGTAAAACAGTTTGATTTCTTCTTAAATCCGTCTAACCCGGCCTATAAAGATAACAAACTTGCTTTTATTGCAGAAGTCAACGGAGACAAGATAAAAAAAGATGTTGTAGATGAAAAGACCTTTGCAGTAGGCGACAATCAGTTCCCATGGGGTGAAGATATTACAAACAATATCCGTATAAGCACCGTTTACGCAGATTGCCGTGCAGGCCTGAACATCTTAAGGTTCTATCCGGTCACACCGAATATTGTGCTTGAAAAGATTGTAGTTCATAACGCAAATGAGCCGTTCCCACAGTCTTACCTTGGCGCACCAGAAAGTTTCGTTATTTCTTAGCAACAATAATCATAGTGCGAAGGTCCTGATCATACGGTGACAAATCAAAGTCGCCGTAGGCTTTTGCACTTGAAAAACCACACTCCAGCAATCGCTCACACAAATTACTTGCAGAATAAAGCCGCTGCACAAACTCATGTTCAATCTTTTTGCCCTTGTCATCGGTGAGCACCCACTTTGAACGCAGACCTTCCCAGGCGCCTACAACTCCAAACTCGGTATGAACATGCCAGCCGGCTCTGTCAAACTCTTCGCCTTTTGTAAAATATTTTACGGCACTTTCGCGGCTGGTGCATTCAAGAATAAAAATTCCGCCTGCCTTTAAAGAATCATAAATGCTTTTTAAAATCATCATGTCTTCTTCAACTGTGTCGCAGTATCCGAACGATGTATAAAGATTTACCGCACAGTCAAACTTTGTGTCGCTTTTAAAAGTTCGTAAGTCTGCATTAATGAGTTTGAGGCAAACTCCTTCTGCTTCTGCACTTTCTCGGGCCGCATCAAGTTCTGCCTGGATTATGTCTACGCCTGTAACATCAAGCCCCAGAGCTGCAAGCTCAACGCTTATGCGGCCAAGTCCACACCCCGCATCTAAAACAGAATCTCCGGCCTTGAGCCCTGCAATTTTCATTACATATTCAGCAACATCGGGTGCTTCGGCCCATCGTGCGTCATCAAACATTATTGGAGCAAAATTAATCCAGAAGTCTTCTTTTTCGAACCATTCAGTTTTTGAGCACTGGTCCTTACAGCTCATCCGCTGCCTCCCGGCTCTTTTTGGCAAGCTCATCTTGTTTTATAGAAGTATAGATGTCTGCCGAATGATTAAAGGCTTCTTTAGCTTTCTGAGTCTGTGCTGCATTTGCCGACCCTTTTAAAAGGATTTTTCCCACAGCATAATAGTCGGCTCCAAGTGCCATAGAGTTTTCTGCAGCTCTGTCATAAAAAATAGCCTGTTCCATTGCTGCCAAAGCTCCATCTTTATTTCCACTAAGAGAACGAACCTGCGCAGCCTTATACCAGCAGATTCCAATTTCGGAAAGATAGCGGTTATCGGTAAACGATTTAGCCGCAGCGCTGTAAGCCTTATCTGCTTCCGAATAATTTTGAGCCAGCTTTTGAACATCTCCAGTAACCTGACTGAATTGAGCTTCGTAATAAGAATCACCCTTTACACCCTTTTTATTTTCTTCAAGAGTTCGTAATAGGGTAGAGGTTGATGCATCTCCCTTTGCGGCTGCAACGCGTACCTCATTTAAGCTTACAATGCTCTGCTGTTTTGCAGGATTAGAACAGTTTTTAATATATGTTTTTGCAAGCTGAACCTGTCTGTCTGCGTCTTCAATATGAGGCGGGTTATAAGAAAGACAAAGCGCGCATCTTGTAAGGGCTACAGAACAAAGAAGATCGCTGTTATCAATAGACATGGCCTGGTTTTCTGCTGCAGTAAGAAAGAAAGCCGCATTATCATAATCACCGGTAAGAATTGCTGAGTTTGCAGATTCAATCATTTCGAATGAAGATGAATATATAGTAGAAATCTGCATTGAGCGTTTAGGTGCAGATGAACAGGAAATTAAAAATGTAGAAGCGGCTATTGCTGCAATAGTTGAAAGCCGGATAAATCTTTTCATTAGAAGCTGTCCTCCCTGAGTTTAGGAGTTGCCGACTGCTGTTCACTACGTTCTGGAACTCCGTTCTTTAAAAGCGGATTATTCTTAAGACCAGTCATTACATCCTGAACCTGCTTGAGCAGAGTCTGAACCTGTGCCAGTAAAATAGAAACCTGTGGCATTTCACTGTCCAGAGAGCCGGAGATTCCGTTCAGATCCTGAATAGTCGTATTAATAGAAGCATAAAGCTTGTCAAAGGTTCCCTTACTTTCTTCTGATTCGAGCAGCTTTGGAATGAGACCCTGAGGATTTGTAGTAAGTCCGTTTACATCTTCAAGAATTGTATTGAGGGTTTCGACCGTTTCTCCCAGATCATCGATTATAGATGCAATTGGAACCGAGGTATCGCCCGAAAGCAGGGCAGAAACCTGCTTAAGAATTGTATTGATTTCATTAACAGTTCCTGCAAGAGGAATTTCTTCGTTACCTGCAAGAAGGGCTGTAATTTCCTGAACCAGTTCATCAATATGATTAACCAGACTTGTTGCAGAAGCTATAATTGTTGTAAGGGTATCGTTGGATTCCGAAATAACAACCTTTTTGTTTTTAATAAGTTCTTTGGCTTCTGGAGTTGATTTTTCGGGAATATAAGTACCATCTGTCATTATAAACTGTGAAACTCCGGGATAGAAAATTAGGGAAGAACCAAGTCCAATAGGGCTTACACTTAATTCTACAATTGAACCTTCTGTTACACGGTCAATGTATTCATCAAGAACATAAAAATGAATTGTTACGTTGTCATCTGAATCAAGAGTGATTTTCTTTACCTTACCAATTCCAAAACCCTTGTATTGCAAAGACATTCCTTCACTAACGCTGTTTGCAGAAGATACAATGGAATAAAAGTGATGTTTTTTTACAAACCACTTTTGAGTTGAGGCAATAAAGAAAGCCAGGAAAATAAGAGCTGCAATTGCAAAAAGACTCAAACCTCCTACGATCTGGTCTGCATACTTAATTTTAAATTTCATTGTAATCCTCTTGAATGTCTTCGTTTATTAATATTTTATCAACAATCGTGCCGTTTGCAAAATAATATTTATCATTTTTAAAGGCATTAATGAAGTTGTAATCATGACTTACGTAAATGAGTGTATGTCCGTTCTGGCAAAAATTCTTAAGAATGTTTGTAAAAAGGGCAGCCGCTTTTTCATTTAGAGATTCTGTAGGTTCATCAAGAAAAAGAATTTCTGGTTCACAGATAAGTGCCCTTGCAAAGGCTATGCGTTTTTGTTCACCAATGGAAAGGGCAGCGGGGCGCAGTGAAAGTGGCTTTGTGAATTCAACAAGTTTAGCGGCATCTTCAATCTTAGATTTTAAAAGTTCAGGCGGCATGTTTGGAAAATGGATTTTTAAAGGCAGCTCCAGGTTCTGATAGAGGCTCTGGTTAGCCCAAAGCGCCGAATTCTGAAACATAAATGCCGACTTTTTTCTGAATTCCATATTATCCTTTTCACTAAAACGCGAAAAATCCTTCTGATCAATGTAAATTTTCCCGTAAGATGGAATCATAAGTCCCGCAAGCAGCTTAAGAATTGTAGATTTGCCGCCGCCAGGTTCACCCAAAAATGCAGTTACAGTTCCTTTTTCTATAGAAAGCGAAATATCCTGGACAACAGTGGTAAAATTATCAATAAAACTTACATTTTTCATCTCAAAAAGCGGCATCTTCATTCCTTCTTAAAAAATGTAGGTTATTGCGGTAATAAATGCATAGGCCAAAATCAAAAAAACAAAGGATTTTGAAACTGCCCTAAGACCAGCCATCGGGATTTCTGTAGAAGCGCGTCCGGTGTTAAAACCGTAAAGCGTTGCACAGCCGGATATTATCATTCCAAAAACAATACTCTTGATTATAGAAATTGTGATTGTTCTGAACGAGAGTGCCGTAAAAAGATTACGGAAATATTCGTGCATACTCGTTGTAGAAATAAACTGAATTATGATAGAAGGGGCAATAAGTCCAAATATTGAAAAATACAGGTTCAAAAAGAAGACCGAAAATGTTACACCAAGAAAACGCGGGGCTGCAAGGTGAACAATTGGATCAATTCCTATAGAAATATAGGCTTCTATTTCCTGATTTACTACCATTGTACCGATTTCGGTGGCTATGGCGGTGGCAGAACGGGCAGTGACAATAAATGCGACAAGAAGGGGACCAAGTTCCTTTGTTACAAGCAGAACCAGAAGGTCATAAGTGAGTTTTGCCTGACCTAAAGAGACTAAAACCGTTGTTCCAAGGAATACAACTGCTGTTCCAATAACAATTGCAAGAATAGCGCAGATTGGAAGGGCTTCTACATAGGTAAAGAGCAGCTGCATGATAAGGATTTTTCTTGCAGCTTTTCCACGTGTAGTAAACAATAAAGATGCTACAACAAGCTTTCCAATATAACCTAATGAGTAAAATAGGTTGGCAAAGCCTGCTCTTATATTTCTTCCAAATTCTTTAACCATTTTTATGCTCTTTTTTTTTATTATCGGCAGAAAAGTGTTTTTTCTGCAATTCTACTTTACATAACAAGGGTTTAACTTTAGAATATTCTTTACAATAAATTATTTGATTTTCTAGAGGTAATCTTTATGACGAATGCAGTTAGAGAGATTATTAAAGTTGATCCAGAAAAGTGTACAGCATGTCATCGTTGTATTTCTGTTTGTCCGGCAAAAATGTGTAATGATGCCTCAGGAGATTATATTAAAGTAAATCCTGAATTATGTATCGGTTGTGGTCGCTGTATAGGTGCATGCCATTTTGGTGCCCGCGTAGGTGTGGATGATTTTGATGGTTTTATGACCGATCTTAAGAGCGGAGTAAAGATGATTGCTATTGTAGCTCCATCATCCGTTGTATCATTCAGAGGACACATTCTTGAGCTTAATACCTGGCTCAAATCAATAGGTATTGAAGCAGTATTTGACGTTAGTTTTGGAGCAGAGCTTACATCTAAAACCTATGTAGAATACATTAAAAAGAAGAATCCTGAGCTGGTAATTGCACAGCCATGTCCTGCTCTTGTTACCTTCTGCGAAATTTATCGTCCAAAACTCACTAAATACCTTGCACCGGCAGATAGTCCGATGCTTCATACAATCAAACTTATAAAAAAATACTATCAGCAGTATAAGAATCATAAGGTTATGGTTGTTTCTCCATGTTACGCAAAACGCCGTGAATTTGATGAAACTGGACTTGGTGATTATAACGTAACAATGAAATCTCTGGACAAATATTTTAAGGAAAATAATATTGATCTCTCTAAGCTTGCAAAAACTCCTTATGATAATCCCGAAGCAGAACGTGGAGTAACCTATTCAACTCCTGGTGGACTTATGAAAACTACCGAACGCTTTGTTCCGGGTATTTCTGATGTTACCCGTAAAATCGAAGGACTCCCTGAAGTTGTAGAATATTTTGTTCATCTTGAACGCTCACTTAATCAGAAGATTAAGCCTATGTACAAGCTTATTGACTGTCTTGGCTGCTGGCAGGGTTGTAACGGTGGTTCCGGAACCTGTACAGAAGAAATGACTTTGGATGAAATGGAAGGCTATGTAGAAAACAGAAGCCGTGCTAATCAGAAGAAGCTTAAAACAGATACCAGAAAAAAAAGCGCTCTTGAGAAGTTTAATAAGAAGCTTTCGGCATATTGGGATGAAAACCTTTATACACGAACTTATGTTGATCACAGCGAGCGGTTTGCTCAGATGATTAAGAATCCTACAGAAGACGAGATTAACCAGATTCATCAAAGCATGGGTAAACTTTCTCCACGAGATATTCTGAACTGTGGAGCCTGTGGTTATCGTACCTGTGAACAGATGGCAGTTGCAATTTTTAACGGATTAAACAAGCCGGAGCATTGTCACCACTACAAAGGTGTTGAACTGGTTAAGATTACAGGAAACCACAAGCAGGAGCTTAAAGACGCAATCGAAAACGTTAAGAACACAAGTCTTTCTCAGCTTGAACAAAGCGATGGCGATGTAGAGGCTATTCAGCAGGTATCTTCACAGATGGTAGAAAGCGTTAATACTTCTACACAGGCTATTGAAGATATGATTAGAAATATTCAGTCTGTAAATGAAGTACTTAATTCTAACTCGGGTTCAATGGTTGCTCTTGAAGAAGCTACAAAGACCGGAAAGGTGAGTGTAGAAGAAATTACAGTTCTTGTTGGAGAAATCGAAAAGAGTTCTAATGGACTTAGCGAAATGTCTACTGTAATTCAGCAGATTGCATCTCAGACAAACCTTCTTGCCATGAATGCCGCTATTGAGGCTGCTCATGCCGGAGAGTTTGGAAAGGGCTTCTCTGTTGTTGCTGATGAAATCCGTAAGCTTGCAGAAAGCTCTGGTACTGAAGCTAAGCAGATTAGCGAAGTTCTTAAGAAGGTTAAATCTCTTATTGATTCTACCTTTAATAAGACTGTTGCAGTTAAACAGGATATTGAGAATATTGTTGCGCTTGCAGATGTTGTTTCTTCTAAGGAAGCAGAAGTAAAGAATTCTGTTTCTCAGCAAAATGATGGCGGACAACAGCTTATGGAATCGCTGCAGCTTATGAGAAGCAATACCCAGAGTGTAAATGAGGCTGTCGAAAATCTTAAGCGTTCTACAGACTCAGTTAAGACTGCAATCCAGGAAATTAACTTAAACATTTAGTATATGGCAAAAAAAAGAAAATCAAAACGTGGCTCGGCAAAAATAATCTCTACAATTATCATGATTATTCTTGTCGTGGGTGCAGTTCTCTGGTTTTTTGGCGGTAAACCCTATGTAGAGCTTGGCGCAGAAGGGGTGAGCCTTGTTCAGACCGAAGAACCACTGGCAAAAACAATAGCTGATATTCTGAAGGGAGAAGAGCAGCCGCAGTCACAGCTTGTGTCTGAGTCAGAATCTGCACCCAAAGCTGCATCTGCACCAAAAGCTGCATCTGCTGCAGACCAGGGCTACGAAGAAAACGACCCGCTTTTTCTAGGGAACCCAACCGACGCTCTTACAGACATTGCATTTGATTCAAACTACCTTATGGTAAAGCCTCAATATACTCTTTCTTATAATGCCCAGACTTTTTGTCCAAACTGGGTTGCATGGCATCTTGCAAATCAGGATATGGGTGAAGCCGACAGAAGTGATGATTTTAGACCCGACCTTGAATTACCGGAAGCCTGGTATGCAATAAAAAAAGCAGACTATCAGTATAATAAATATGGTTTTGACCGCGGCCACGTTTGTCCTTCTGCAGATAGAACTGCCACCAAAACCGATAATTCCATGACCTTTCTTATGACAAATATGGTTCCGCAGTCGCCGGACAATAACCGAATAATCTGGATGCATTTTGAAAACTTTGAACGCGAGCTTGTAAATGCCGGAAACGAACTTTACATTATTGCGGGGCCTTATGGAAGTGGAGGCACCAGTTCCAAGGGAACTTTTGAGGAGATTCCTGTTACCTTAAAGAGCGGACAGACTGTTCATATGAATGTTCCTGCCTATACCTGGAAGGTGCTGCTTGCAATTCCGGAAGGAGAAGATGACCTTTCGCGCCTGGATTCTGCAACGACAATTGCTATTAATGTTCCAAACAAGATGGGTATGCAGAAAACAGGAGACTGGGAACAGTTTTTGTGTTCAATAGATGAAATTGAAGGACTTACCGGCTACGACTTTTTTGAGCTTTTGCCGGATGAGATTGAAGATAAACTGGAAGCTTTTGTTTATACGCGTTAGGCTTCTACTTCAACAAGCGAAGCTACATGCTGTGGCTGAGCATATACGCTGCGGTTGTTCTTATATGGATTCTTAAAGTTCTGAATCTGAGTGCGTATTGATTCGATATGTACGCGCAGTAAATCTCTGTTAATCTGATTCTGTTTGAGCACTTTATCCTGGAGTGTATTAAGTTCGCTCTGAATCTGTTTAATGCTTGCATCCTCGTCTGTGTGGGCGAGTGGAACTGCTGCCTTATACATCTTAGACATAGGGATAATAACCTTCTGAAGATTGGCAATGTTCTTAACTACCTGCTGTTCAAGTTCTGTGTGTGCAAGGAGCTTTTCTGCATTCTGAGAAGTAATAGAATTCTCCTGCTTTTCCAGTACAGAAAGATATTCTCTGAATTTATTTCTCTGCTGTTCCAAAAGATTTCTGAATTTTTTGAGAAGTGCAACTCTCTCGTCAATTTCCTGCTGTGTTAATTCTGCCATAGGTTCCTCCCTTATATATTTCCCTAACCCTGAATATTCAATGCATTCTGAATGTTTGCGGCCGGAGCATTTGCAACGCTGTTTGCAACCTGTTTCCAGCTTTCTGCAAGCTCTTTTACCATTTTAAGGACAAATTCAAGCTTTTCTTTGTCGTGATTTATGTTTGCTGCAAGCAATTCTTCGTTAAAGAACACATAAAGTGACATAAGATTGCGGGCAATATCACCACCTTTTTCCATATCAAGCGAAACCTGGAGCTCAGTAATGATTGCCTGTGCTTTTTGAATGCAAATTCCGTATTTTTCTATATTTCCAGGCAGAATTCTTCCATCTTTTTCTATAAAAGTTTCTGCCGTAGTGAGCTGTTTGATAATTCCTTCATATAACAAAACAACTAATCGTCCCTGACTCGCTGTATTAATGTTAGTTTTTTGATAAGCACTGTAAGCATTAGAATATCCCATCGGACACCTCCTGTGATTACGGGGCAGCAAATATGATACCCCTGCTTGATTCTCGGTATATAAAAAACTTACTTTAGAAAAAATTACACAAAAAAATAAAAAAAAATTATGATGACATTCCGCATTTTAATCATTATATTTAATATAGATACAATTATTTAAGGATATTTTTTATGGCCGACGACAAGAGAGAAGATGACAATAAAAATGACGAAAACGATCCATACAAGTTTTTTAAATTTGCGGGTCCTTCCGAAAACAATGACGACGATAAGGATAAGAAGAAAAATAATAGAAAAAAACCGAAATTCTCATTTTTTACCATCCTTCTCATTATTTTCTGTGCTTTTGCAATAATTGATCTTTTTTGGGTTAATAAATCAGACAATCTGATTGCTTATTCCGACTTCCGCGATAAGGTTGCAAACGGTCAGATTGTGCGGGTAGAAATAAGCGAAAACTATCTTATTGGTTATGGCCCTTCAACTCAATCTTCAAATGCTTCCGAAAAAGGACTTAAGCTTTTTTCTGCAAGTTCTCAGTCTAATGGCGTACAATACAAAACTGCTGCAGTCCTTATGCAGAGTTTTATTGATCTTCTTGATCAAAAGGGTGTTCCTTATAAATTTATAGTTAAATCAAACGGCTTTATCTGGCAGCTTATTGGCAGCCTCATTCTTCCTCTTGGATTTTTAGCTCTCATATACTTCCTGTTCTTTAGAAAAATGGGAAACGGTGGTGGTGGAATGGGAAGCATCTTTAATGTTGGAGCTTCCCGTGCAAAGGTTGTAGAAGAAGGAAAGATTAAAACACGTTTTACCGATGTTGCCGGTGTTGATGAAGCCAAAGAAGAGCTTGTAGAAGTTGTAGACTTCCTTAAATCTCCAAAAAAATATACTGATATTGGCGGTAAAATTCCAAAGGGAGTACTTCTTGTTGGAGACCCTGGAACCGGTAAGACACTTCTGGCTCGTGCAGTTGCAGGTGAGGCTGGTGTTCCATTCTTTAGTATTTCGGGCTCAGACTTTGTAGAAATGTTTGTTGGTGTAGGTGCAAGTCGTGTAAGAGATTTGTTCAAGCAGGCCCGCGAAAAAGCTCCATGTATTATTTTTATTGATGAAATTGATGCTCTTGCAAAAAGCCGCGCAAATGGATTTAGTTCCAATGATGAACGTGAACAGACTTTGAACCAGCTTCTTGTAGAGATGGATGGTTTTGATAACGAGAAGGGGCTTATCGTACTTGCCGCTACAAACCGTGTAGATGTACTGGATCCTGCAATTCTTCGTCCAGGTCGTTTTGACCGTCAGGTTCCTGTAGAAAAACCTGATGTTAAAGGACGTGAAGAAATTTTACGTATTCATGCAAAGAACGTTAAACTTGACAGCGATGTAGATTTTGAAAATATTGCTCACGGAACTACAGGCTTTGCCGGTGCCGATCTTGCCAACGTTGTAAATGAAGCAGCTCTTCTTGCAGTTCGAAATGGAAGAAAAAAGGTTACCATGGAAGACTTTAATGAAGCTATTGATAAGGTAAGCATTGGTCTTAAGAAAAAGAGCCGCAAAGAAAATAAAAAGGAACTTCGACTTGTTGCTGTACACGAAACAGGTCACGCACTTGTTGCAGCCTTTAATCCGGAACACGAGCCTGTAAATAAGATTACAGTTGTTCCACGCAGTCATGGAGTAGGTGGTTTTACACAGTACCGTGAAGCCGAAGAAAAATTCCTTATGACCCGTAAAGATATGCTCAACGAAATTGACAGCCTTCTTGGTGGACGTGCTGCAGAAGAGATTATGCTTGGTGACATTTCTACAGGGGCTTCAAATGATATTGCCCGTGCAACAGATATCTTAAAACGCATGATTACCGACTTTGGTATGTCCGACAAGTACCGCAACGTAACTTTGGGAAAAGGTGTTTTAGGAAACAGAGGCGGGGACCCAAGTCTTGTACGCGAATTCAGTGAACAAACTCAGAACTATATAGACGAAGAAATTGCCCGCGTAATGAACGAGCGCTACGAATACGTCCTCAAACTGTTAAGAAAACACAAATCTTTAATAGATTACATTGCAAATCGCCTTATGGAAGTAGAAACAATAGAAGGAAAAGAATTCTACGATATAGTTAACGGCGAAAGTCATTGTCTGGAGCTGGAAGAAAAAGCAACTACAGCTAAAAAAACAACGGCTAAAGAAACAACAGTTAAAAAAACAGAAGATCATAAGAAAAAATAGCTCCCAGTTGCCTTACGGCTTTGCAAAACCTAGGGAACGACGGCGCAGCCGGCAAAACGCTCCGGTGGAGCGTTTTGAGTGAGTCTCCGAGCAGCTATGCTGCGAAGGCGGGCCCGCCGACAAAGATTTTTAAATAAATAGACACTTTATCATTTTCTCAGTATAATGGTTCTATCATGAAAAAACTTTTACTTGCAGTACTTGCGCTTTTTTCGGCATCTCTTTTTGCACAGAGTATTACAACTGCCAGCGCATATTTTAAGACAATTTCTGAATATTACGCAACATTAAAAGATTACGAAGTAGAATTTGAAACAAAGGTAGATAAACAGGAAGCAGCAGGAAACCTTTCTTTTAAGGCTCCGGACCTTCTTCGTCTTGATTATACTAATCCGGAAGAGCAGGTAATCTGCTATAATGGAGAAGTTCTTACTATCTATCTTCCGGATTCAGATGCTGTTCTTCAGCAGAGTATTACAGCAGATACAGGAGCCGGTGCTCTTACAACTCCACAGGGATTATCTTTGTTGAGCCGTTATTATACAGTAGCTTATGAAACTAGTCAGAATGCAGAACCTTTGGAAGAGGGCTCTGACGAAATGGTTGTAAAATTCATTCTTACAAGAAAGAGTGCTTCAGAAGCTTTCCGTTATATCAGTATTGCAGTAAACGAACAGACAAAGCTTATCCGCAGAATGGAGGCAGTTACTCCAAAGGGAGAAGCCATAGTTTTTAATTTCTTTGATTACAAGCTTAATCAGGATATTACCGATCAGCGATTTATTTATGATGCACCATCCTCGGCAAACAATTACAATAACTTCCTGTTTTCGGAGTAGGGGTCAAAAATGGATAGTTATGGTGAAATTTTAAGAAATGCCAGAGAAGAAAAAAATCTCAATATAGAAAAAATTTCCAGAGAAATCTCTATCGAAAGTAAATACCTTACAGGTCTTGAAGAAGAAGACAATGGAGTATTCCCTGGCGAAGCCTATATGGTTGGCTTTTTAAGAAATTATTCTAACTATCTGGAACTTGATACAGACTATATTCTTCGTCTTTATAACAATAAAAAAATTCAGGAATCTCCGGTACCGGAAGGCCTCCTTGTAAAACGTCGTCCACGCTGGCTCATTTTTGCAATTGTTATTCCTGTAGTTTTTATAATCGGAACAATTACAACAGTTTCTATTCTGCTGCTTTCTAAGAAGCATGTAGAAGAAGATGATTCTGTAGTATTGTCCAGCAAAATCAAAACAAAGCAGTATGAGCTTGGAACTGCAAAGTTTACACAGCGTGTTTATAAGGGCGACCAGATTCTTGTTCCAACAGATAACGGTCAGATTGTTCTTACAGTAAGAGATACACTTTCTTCATTCGGACTTGATACACCGGGTGGAGTTTTCTATACAGATCTTGCAGAAGAAACAGAAATTGATATTAACGGCGATTCTTCTCCGGATCTTATTGTTTATGTTGCCGACATTTCTTCTACAGATGAAACTCGCGGCGTAGAAGTAAGTCTTCTTTTAAGACATGGAGTTTCTGTTGCTTCTCAAACTTCAAATGTTGATGACATTCCGTTTGAATCAGATATTAAGTCTAAGCATCCGCAAAAGGTTATTCTTGAAGATAACCGCGCATATCCATTCACAATCAACGCAAGCTTCCGAAGCTCATGTCTTTTCCGTGATAAGGTTGATAACGATAATTCTGTAGAATCATATTTCTCTAAGGGCGAAGTATTTACTGCAAATCCTCACAACGGAATTCGTCTGTGGATCTCTAACAGCAATGCAGTTAAATTTACAATTATTGCAGATTCAAAAACCTTTGATCTTGATATTGGTCAGGCAGGTCAGGTTCTTGTAGAAGATATAAAGTGGATTAAAGATTCTGATGGACGTTACAAGATTGTTGTAATCGAACTCGACTAGAATAATAATATGGCAAAGTTTTTTATAGATCATCACGGGTGTGCAAAGAACCAGACTGACGGAGAACTTATAGCCGGATTTTTGCAGGACTCGGGATACGAATATACATCAAATCCTCAAGAAGCAGATTACATAATTATAAATTCCTGCGGCTTTATTGAGTCTGCCAAAAAAGAATCCTTAGATGCAGTTTACAGTATACGAAAGCAGTTCCCCAATAAAAAACTTATTCTTACAGGCTGTCTGGCAGAACGCTATCCAAAGGTTTTAGAAGAATCCATGCCGGAGCTTGACGGAATTTTTGGCAACGGAGACCTTTCAAAATTTCCTGAATATCTTAAAGCCTGTTCCAAAAGTAAAACGCTCAAGGCTGCCGTTTACGAACAAAAAGGAATCTGCGAAGGCAAGCGCCCTTATCTGTTTAATTTTTCCGGTTCTGCCTATGTTAAAATTACAGAAGGCTGTTCTAACAATTGTTCCTTTTGTGCAATTCCGTTAATTCGTGGTCCTGTGCGAAGTCGTCCGGTAAATAATATTATAAAAGAAATAAAAGGGCTTGTTCAAAAGGGTGTTTCCGAAATAAACCTGATTGGTCAGGATCTTGCCGCTTTTACACTCGATAAAAAATCAGCAGCAGACTGGGATCAAAAGCATTCTCCGCTTGCTTATCTTTTATCTAAGATTTCTCTTGTAGAAGGCGATTTTATTATCCGCTGCCTTTACATTCATCCGGATCATTTTAATACAGATATTCTTGATGTTTACAAAAAAGACAAACGTTTTGTTCCATATTTTGATATTCCTTTCCAGAATGGAGACGACACAATCATTAAAGCAATGAACCGTGTTGGACCTGTAAAAAAATATGTTCAGCTTATTAAGACAATCAGAAAGGAATTGCCGGATGCAGTAATAAGAACCACCTTTATGACAGGTTTTCCTGGTGAAACAGAAGAAAGCTTTAATAATACAAAAGCTTTTATTAATGCTATTGAGCCGGACTGGTCGGGTTGTTTTGCCTTTAGCCGCGAAGATGATACTCCCGCATATTCGTTCAAAAACAGGGTTCCTGTAAAAATTGCAAAAGAAAGGGCAGCCTGTCTTGAACAGCTTCAAAGTCAGATTACTGCCGAAAGAATGAAAAAATATATTTCAAAAAAGTTTGAAGTTTTAGTAGAAGAAATTATTTCTTCTGCAGCAGATGATGGAGAAGGGCTTGCTCTGGCACGTGCCTGGTTCCAGGCTCCCGATGTTGACGGATGTATTGTAGTGCGCTACGACCTTGATGATGATTTGCAAAGTCAGCAGGTTAAGCCCGGAAACATAATAAAGGTTGTATGTCTTGCTGCAACGGGAGTGGATTTAGACTGCCGTTTTGTAAAACTGGTAAAAGCATTAAAGAATTCCAGCCTTGAATTTATAGAAAAAAGTTAAAAATTCACTATCATTATATTGATTGTTAGTTTATAATTAAGCATTAAGTGGTTTGGGTATGAAAAAAATCGGAGTGTTGATACCAACTTTTAACATTGAATATAGCGCTGATTTTCTGCACGGTATTTATGATTATTTTAGCGATAAGGATGTTTCTGTAATCTACGCACAGACAAAACTTCCTCATAGTACCGTTGGAGTTTATGACTATCAGTACTGGAGTAGTGCAGAGTTATTGTTCTCTCAGGAAATAGATGCGCTTATTGTTGCAAGTGGAGTTTATTGTGCAGGCGTGCCTCAGGATGAATTTGAAGCCGAATTAAATAAATTTGGAAGACGACCAATAATTTCGGCAGCAATTCCACTTAAGCTTTCAAATACATATGCAGTTCTGGCTGGTTGTAAAAAATCCTATAACGATGTTGTTGCACATTTAAAGAATGAACATGGCTGTAAAAGTTTTGCATTTTTGTCTGCTGCTGCCACTAATTCCGTAGAGGCTATTGAACGACTTGAATCATTTAAAGAAGCAATGGCTGCAAACAAGCTTAAATTCAACGAAAAATATATTTTTGAAGGAAAGTTTACAGACTTTGATGCAGAGGCTGCACTAAAAAAAGTTTTAAAGAAAAAATCAGATGTTCAGTTTGATGCAATGGTTTGCGCCAACGATATGATGGCAATTGGTTTTTACCGGGTAATGGAGGAGCTTGGAGTTTCCATTCCTGATGATGTTAAGGTTGTAGGCTTTGATGATTCTCAGTTTGCAAACTGCTCCAATCCAAGACTTTCTACAATTAATCAGAATATTTACGGTCAGGGTTATACCTGTGCTCAAACTGCCTTTGATGTTTTGAATGGTAAAGATGTTCCTCATGTTCAGTATGCAGACCTTACAACAAAGTTCCGTCAGTCTTGTGGTTGTATTCCATTAGATTGCGAAGAACAGATTTATCACAATGTTGAAGGCAAAACCATAAGGGAAGATGCAGAACAGGTTACACGCCTTAATCAGTATATGAATAATTTGGATGAACATAATAATATAATCATCCTTCTTGATATTTTAAAGAGTGCCAACACAATGAGGCAGTTCTATTATAATCTCAAGCACATTATTCATCTGTGCTATATGGAAGATATGGTAATCAACCTTTTTCCAATTCCAATTTATATGGATGCTAACGAAGACATTATTATTCCTGAAAAAATGGAAATGGCAATGTTTTCTGATATAGTAAGGAACAACGAAGAATTCAATCCGCAGAAAAAATTCAATCCAAGCAAGGTAATTTTTTCTGAGCCTTCGCTGGATAACACAGTAGGCCAGTATGTCCTTCATCCAATCTTTTCGGGAGAAACAATCTACGGCTATCTTATCTGCAAAATTAATCAGAACAAATTTGCCGAATACAGCATCTATCTTAAAATAATTATCAACGCAATTACTTCTTCTATTGAATATACAAACAAACTTATGGAAGCCGAACGTCTTACAGATAAGTATACCGAAATCAAGGAAGATAATGTAAACCTTTCGATTCAGTCTAAGACCGATGAACTTACAGGCATCTTAAACCGCAGAGGCTTTTACGAATTTGGGCAAAGAACCCTGGATATTATTCAGGAAATGGAACACGCCGGAATTGTATTCTATGCCGATATGGATAACCTTAAAAAAATTAACGATACCTACGGACATGATGCCGGCGACAAGGCAATTAAGATTCTTGCTGATATTTTAAAACGCGTATTCCGTCTGAACGATGTTGTAGGCCGTCTTAGCGGAGACGAGTTTGGTATTGTTGCTCCGGGAATGGTAATTGAACACGTTCCTCTTATCCGTAAAAAAATTGATGAAACCTGTAAAAAAGAATCTAAGCTTCAGAAGCTGCCATATACAATTACAGTAAGTGTTGGTTATGCAACACTCGAAAAATCTTCCATGCTCAAGCAGCTCATGGCCGAAGCCGACGTAATGCTTTATAAAGAAAAAAGGAAAAAGCATGGCAGACGATAACCTCGAGCAGTATCTGTCTGTACTTAATCCCGAGCAGCGACAGGCTGTCGAGCACGAAGGTTCGCCTCTGCTGATTTTAGCTGGTGCAGGCTCCGGAAAAACCCGCGTTATTACAACAAAAATTGCATACCTCATAAGCCGGAAAAACGTTAATCCATATTCAATTCTTTCTGTTACCTTTACAAAAAAAGCTGCAAACGAAATGCGCGAACGTGCTGTAAATATGAATCCACAAGCCAGCCGTTCACAGATAAGAACCTTTCACTCCTTTGGTTCCTGGTTTTTGCGAAAATATTATGAAGCTGCCGGAGTAGAGCAGTCTTTTACAGTTTATGATGACGAAGATATGGCAATCCTCATTCGAAAAGCTGTTCCCTCTCTTACACAAAAAGAATCACGGGTTGCAGCCCACCAGATTGCGCTTGCCAAAGATTACTGCCTTACTCCAAAAGATGATTTGAGCCTTCTTGCCAGTGAATTTGATATTGCAGACATTTATTCAAAATACGAAAGCCGCCTTCGTTCTACAGGTAACGTAGATTTTGGCGACCTTATTATGATGCCGGTTATGGTTTTGCAAAATGAACCGCAGATTGCAGCCGATATTCATTCCCGTTTTAACGTAATAATGGTTGATGAGTATCAGGACTCAAATATTGCACAGTACAGGCTTTTGCAAAAAATCTCCGGCGTAGAAGAAGGCTACGGTAACTATGTATGCGTAGTTGGTGATGACGACCAGTCAATTTATAAGTTCCGTGGTGCCGAAGTCCAGAATATTTTAAGCTTTTCTAAAAAGTTCCCCGGAACTCAGATAATCCGTCTTGAGCGAAACTACCGTTCTACTTCAAAAATTCTGGAAGCTGCAGGCGCTGTTGTAAATAAAAATCAGGACAGGCTTGGAAAAACTCTTATTGCCGATCGTGGTGAAGGAAAAATGCCGGTTCTTGCCTATCTGCCGACTCAAAATGACGAAGTTACCTTTTGCTCAGAACTCATTACGCAGTCTCTTGCAAACGGCGGAAAGTACAGTGACTGGGCAATTTTATACAGAACAAATGCTCAGTCGCTGGGTTTTGAAAAAGATTTTCTTCATAAGCATATTCCTTATGTTGTTGTAGGTTCCTTAAAATTTTATGAACGCGAAGAAATTAAAGACACCCTTGCTTATCTTGCCTTATGCGCAAATGCAAAAGACGAAATTGCCTTCCGCCGTATTGTAAACAAACCTTCCCGTGGACTTGGAGAAAAGTCTCAGGATAAGATTTTAGAATCTGCAATACAGGTTGCAGCCGACGGAGAGCTTACTTACACAAGTCTTATAGACGCCTGCAAAAATTGCATTCCGTCCATGTCCAAAAAAGCTGCCCAGGGTGCCCGGGATTTTCTTGATATAATAGAAGGTCTTGTTGCTCTGTTTGATAAATCAAAAAAGCTTTCGGATTTTGTAGAAGCTGTAATCAAAAAAAGCGGACTTGATGAGTACCACCGTGCAAGTGATGAAATTGAAGGAACCCAGCGCATTGCAAACCTTCAGGAGCTCATTAACAGTGCCGTTCCTTATGAATGCAGCCTTGAAGGACTAACAGCTTTTCTTGATGCAATAAATCTTGACCGTTCACTGGAGCTCCAGAGTGAAGAGAGCGGGGGCGATGCAGTTACACTCATTACTCTTCATAATACAAAGGGTCTTGAATACAATAAGGTAATTATTACCGGTCTTGAACAGGGCGTGTTTCCAAGAGAAAATAAGGTTGGTGCAGACTTAGAAGAAGAACGCCGGCTTTTTTATGTTGGAATTACCCGAGCCAAAGATGAGCTTTATGTTACAAGTACTTCGCAGCGAATGCTTTACGGAAGCCTGCAGTTTATGAGGCCAAGTGTTTTTATTCAGGAGTCGGAACAGGCTTTTAAAATAATTGGAAAAAAGGCTTATACTTCTCCTTATATGAACACTGCTTATATGCACACCGGTTCTTCAGGAAAATGGTCTGTAGGCACAAAGCTTTATCATGATGATTATGGTTATGGAGTTATAGTTTCTGCCCGCAATAATGAGGGCGAGCTTATGATAGAGGTTCAGTTTGAATCTGGCGGAAGAAAGAAGTTCCTTCCGGAGTATCAGAGTAAGGCACTTCAGATAATCAAAGATTAGGAGAGAAAATAGACAAAGCAATTATTTGTCTTTATAATTAAAACAAATGAAACGTAACAAAATTAGAATTGGATTTGTAGCCGATTATCTTAACTCAGAGTATTCAGAATGTCTTGTAAGTGGAATTACAACCTGTTGCAAAGAACGTAACATAGAGCTTTTGATTTATCAGATTGGAAAAATCAAACCCGATAACGGGATTGGTCACGACTATCAGTTTTTGGCTGCAGCTTCCTTAGTAAATGAAAAAAATGTAGACGGAATCATCATATCTTCTGGAACCCAGCTGCACGGAATGTCAAAACAGGCCTATGCAGCTTATCTGCGTTCTTACAAACCTTTAAAGATTGTAAGTATTGCTCATGAAATTCCAACAATTCCTTCTATTGTTTGTAATGCACAGGGAGCAATAGAAGCTCTTGTTACGCATCTTATCAAAGAACAGAATTGCCGTAAGTTTGGTATTATGGGCGTAGAAAGCGATTCCAAAGAAATGAATCTTCGTCTCGATTCCATTAAGGAAGTTCTCAAAAAGAATAAAATTTCATCTTCAAATATAGTTGTATGGAAAAGTAATTTTCATTATGCATCGGCCTACGGAATTTTAAACGATTATTATCTTAAGAAAAAGAATCGTCTTAATTTTGATGCAATCATTGCACTAAACGACGACCTTGCTTTTGCATGTATGGATTTTTGTACCCAGCGTGCAAATCTTAGAATTCCCGAAGATATTGTAGTAACAGGTTTTGATGATATGCAGAGAGCTTCGTTCTGTACGCCAAGCCTTACCTCTGTTAATCAGCAGGTTTATTATCAGGGTTATGCTGCTGCAAGAACTCTTATAAGCCAGATAAACTGCGAAGATGTTCCAGCCGTCCAGGTAATTGATGCAAAGACAATTCTTCGTGAATCTACTACAAAAGATAAAAACTGCAATAAACAGTTTAATCCCGATGATTGTATTTCTTTTGATTTATCACAAGTGAAGGGCCAGACGGATCGCTTCACCGTAACTGAATGGTTTAATAAACGTCAGCAGGTATTCCAGGCTGCTCAAATGGATGCATATATAAAAGATGATTTGAGCCTTGAAAAAGTAGGAAACAGACTTACTTCTCAGATTAGTGATTTTGGAATTCAGGCTGCGGCAGTTGTGCTTTATGATCAGCCGGCTGAATTTAAAAAGCCGTTTGAATTCTTTAATCTTCCCGAAAAAGCAAAGCTTGTTTCATGTTTTGATTATTCAAACGGGGGAGAGCGTACAAAATTCCGCCAGACAGTTGAGTTTAATCCAAATGAAACAATCATCCCGGAAGGCTATCTTGATTTTGGTGGAGATGGGCTGGTTACAATGGCCTTGTTCAGAAACAGTATTCAATACGGTTATATTCTTATGCGCCGCGGAAACTTTGATACCGCAGTTTATGACCTTATTGCAAAAGCTGTTTCAATTCAGATTGATGAAAGCTTTGAATATTCAATGCATGTTAAAACAAAGGTTGCAATTACCGAAGGCTATAATATTATTAATGAAGTTACCCATATTGATTATCTAACCGGTCTTAAGAATAACCGCGGCTTTAATGAACTTGGAGAGACTTCGCTTCGTTATGCAGAAGCAATGGGACAGTCTGGTCTCATTCTTGGTTTTGACGTAAAAGATTTGACTAAGATTAATGACCAGTACGGACATGCAGCCGGAGATCGGGTAATCAAAACTTTTGCAGATATTCTTTCAAAGCATTTCCGTTCAAATGATATAATTGCGCGTATAACCGGCGATAAGTTTGCTGTTATAAGCTCTGGTCTTACAGTAGATAACTACAAGAAGATAAAAGAACGTATTACTGATGAATGCAACAGATATTCAGAAGTAAATGGTGGTCCATTTGATATTGGAATGACAACCGGCTTTGTTATGTTCCCGTCACTTAAATATGCATATAATCTTTCAGGGCTCCTGACAAAGCTTACAGAGGTTCTTGAAAAGGCTAAGCATTAATAAGATTTAAAATTTTTACCAGTCTCGCTGAATATAGGTTGCTCTAGGTCTTGCTGTAATATAAACACGTCGGTTCTTAGCGCGGCCTTCTTCTGTGTCGTTGGTAGCAATAGGCTGAGTTCCGCCATATGCTTTGTAGGTAAAGATATTTGGATCCAGACCTTCGGCAATGAGTGCGTTTTGAACTGTCTGGGTTCTTTCTATAGAAAGATTAAGCTGACCAACAGGTTTTCCTACATCTGCAGTATGACCTTCTACAAGAATTGTATAGCCGTCATCAACAAGAATAGTTTTAAGCTGCTCAGCAATCTGCTGAATTCTTGCGTTTTCTCCAGGAAGTAAAACAGGAGAATCAGGGTAGAAGTTCAGATTAATTGCAAAAAGAATTCCTTCAAGTGTATCAGTTACAGTTACATCAGGAATTGCATTTTCGTAAAAGTATTGTTTAACAGCTTCGTATTTTGCGTAGTAGGTGCGGTCCTTTTCTGGAGTTGCAATGTTGTAAATAAGCTGTTCCTTATCCAAAAGAATTACAACTCTACCTTCGTTTAAAAGCTTAACGTTTTGGGGAACAGTAAGAATCTTAAGAGCGTCACTGCGTTTAATTACAGGGTCTGTTCTGTTAATTCCAAAAACTTCAACGGCCTTAATGTAAAGAGGGTCAGTTCCGATTCGCCATTCATAGCGTTCAGGATTATCTGAATAATCATAAGAAACAAGTCCGCTATTTTTTACAACAGAAGGATTAACCTCATTCTTTTCATAAATAATGTTCATGTTTTCATCCCATACAGTAGGGAAGAAACAGGCGCTGGTGTCGCCATTAACAAATTCTCCATGAACCTTAAGCTTTCCGCGGGCATCAATAATAATTCCGGAATATACACGAGATGGAACAATATCAATTGGTTCATCAGGACTATATGCATATGAATGCTTTACAAGCTTTTCGCCAATTTCATCAACGTTCAATGTGTTTGTACAATAAAGGCTTGCTGCATCTGGTGTAAATACATCCGGAGTTTTATAGCCGTTCAATATAAATTGATAAACCTGGTCTAAGGTAAGGTCTTCAAGAATTACAAGATCTTCTATTGTATTTGTAGAATCGGTATAAAGAGAAAGCAGCGGCGGCTGAATAAGCTGAGGCATTTTTGATTTAATGATTGAAGATGCCTTTTTTTTGCCAGAAGGCATTACAAGTCCTGCTTTATTTGTATCAAGGGTCAAATTAGATGTAAAGGTTCTTGTTACCCAGTTAATTGAACTTGTGGATTCAAGACTTGGACCCTGTGACTGAGCCATAAGAGACGTAAATGAGCTCAAAAAAACAATAAAAAGACTGATAACTACCGATTTAAAAAGATTCTTTTTCATTAGTTCATTATCGGGCTATTTTGAAGGAATATAAAGAATTTTTCCTATTTTTAGGATTGCATCTTCTTTTATGCCGTTGAGCTCGCAAATCTGACTTACAGTACAACCGTAGCGTCTGGAAATAGCCCACAATGAGTCCCCCTGAACAACAGTGTATTTTACAGGAAAATCAATTGGCTCCATTGCAGCAAGAGCACTTTTGGCCATTTCTGCCATTCCAACAGGAACCCTTATGGAAGAATTTTGTGACGGATGTGTAAAGCCAAGAGGAAAAGACGGATTTAATCTTTTTAATTCCTGTGTGTCTATCCTCATATTCTGTGCTAAAGTTGCAATAGAGTAGGCCTTGTTTACAGTTACATAATCAAAGACTGCATTTTTTTCGTTATAAAGCACCTCGTATTCTTCTTCGTGAAGAGGAATTTCTATTCTATAATGTTCACAATTTATACAAAGGTCTGCAATAGCAAGCAGTTTTGGAACGTAAAGCTGCGTCTGGTTCGGAATAAGATTTTTTTCGCACAAGGTCCAGAAATCCTTCTGCTCAGTTTTAGCAAGAGCCCTGGACATGGCTCCGGCTCCACAGTTGTATGCTGCAATGGCAATGAGCCAATCTCCAAACAAGTCATAATTTTCTTTAAGCTTTTTGAGAGCAGCGTCGGTTTCTTTCCAGGGATCCAGACGTTCGTCTACATAATCATTTAAAGTTAAAAAAGGATATACGCTGTTTGCCATAAATTGCCAAAGTCCCAGTGCTCCCGAGCGAGATTTGGCATTGGTCTTATAGTTAGATTCAACAATAGGAAGATATTCCAATTCGGGCGGAAGTCCTGCATTTGCAAGTGCCATTCTGATATATAGTCTGTAGTCTATTCCATTTTCGAGCGCGTCATACAAAACTTTTGTCCATTTTGGATCCAGGTATTGTTTTTTAAAGCGTTCAATTTCTTTGTTATCCTCCGGCATGGGGAGGGTAAGCTCCTTGCGGGGAATTTCTGGGGTGGCTTCAGCGGCGTCGGGTGCGTCGGTTGTGGCGGGAGCGTCGGCGTCACCAGACGCTTCTTCAGGTACTTCCATCAGTTCTTCTTCGAGAAGGGGAAGGGCCTCTTCAAATATGGATTCTTCCAGCGAAGGGGCTTCCTGCACAGGCTCAGCCTGGTTTTGTCCAAAGCAAAAAATGTTTATAAAGAGAATACAGACCAGAAGAGACAGCAGTTTTTTCATTAGATTTTGTTACCCAGATAAATTCCGGCCCATTCCCAGTTACCGTTAATATCAGGATCCAGCGGAAAGTTAATTTTTCTAAAGTAAAGGTACCAGGTAGAAACGTAGGTGTTCCAGCCCCAGGTTCTCAAATAGGCTTCGTTAGCGTTGGAAGATTCATCAAGGGTGTCTGCATAATGAGCCTTTCGGATCATCCAGTCTCCCATAGAGAATTCCTCCTGGGCGTTGGTAGCAGTTTCATCCTGTCTCCACGACATTGTAAAGAAGTTAACCTTTGCCTTGTATTTATCGAGGGTTCGCCAGTCACGGTTGTTTATAGCTTTTTTAACAGAAGCTTCAAGCTCCTGCAGAGTTTCAAAAGTCCAGTCCTTAGAAGAGTTGTTAAAATCTACAAGGTGGCGTGCATTCTTGTAGGCATCTGGTTCTCCAGGAATCTGACTTGTTGTGGCATCTGCCTGCTGAACAAAAAGCTCACAAGCCTTAAGGGCCTGATCCCACTGGTTGTCGTTTTCATATTCAAGAGCAAGTCTCAGGTAAAGTTCAGTTGTATTTATGTCCTGAGGAAAGCGGTTTATAAGCTCGTTAAAATACTTGATTCTGTGGCTTGGGGTTTTGCTGATCTGAATAAGGTTTTGCAGACACATAAAGTGAATGGAATTGCCTTTTACAAGCAGGTCAGGACAGTTTTGAAGAATTCTGTCAAAATAATATTCTGCAATAGGTTCTGCGCCAAGCGAAAGATATGCATGTGCAGTCATCAAAAGCCAGTAAGAGTTATACATATCATCGGGGTTCTTTTCTACCCATTCAGTTAAGAGAAGAATTGCACCATGATAGTCTTGTTCTGCAAGCCGCGAAGAAGCAATCTGGTTTATGATTGCGTAACGCTGCTTGGAATCAAGCTCCTGAGTTTTAAGCAGGTTGTTAAGCTGTTTTTGAGTTTCTTCCGGTGTAAAAGAAGAGGAGTATCCGACCTGGGCACATGAAGCAAGTCCAAATACCACAAGCATTCCCAGAATAATATATATGCGGTTTGTTTTTTGAAATTTCATATTTTTTAATCTAACATAGTCATTTATTATTGTAAAGATTAAATATTACAGTTAAAATGATGCGTATGAATAATAAGCGTTTTCATGTCTCAAACATTATGTTTTATCTAGGTTTAGGGGTTTTTGTAGTTCTTGCGGCCATTTATGCTGCCTGTTATAAGAACAATAACCTTATTTTAAAGGTTATCCCCGCTCTGGTGTTTGTCTTTGGACTTCTTATTGTCATCATTTCTATGAAGACATCAAAAAAAATGCATCAGATTTTCATAGGTTTTCAGATGGTCTTCTGGGGACTTTTGTTTCTATTAAAACACCTTAATATTTTTACATATTCCTTCTATCAATACTGGCCGATTATAGGTATTGTTTCGGGAATTTTTTTGACAGTTGCCGGTCTTGTAAAATATAAGAAGGTTTTGTTCGGATACTTTGTTGCTGCCTTAGCTTTGTTCCTTATGGGCTGCTGGTTTGCACTTTTTTCTTTCTCGATCATAAAAATTCCATTTAAAATTGTAGCCGTTGTGGGTGGTCCGTTGTTTTTTATTATGGTATGTATATTTATTATTGGATTTTTCCTTATGCAAAAAAAATATACAAATCTTATTGTAGAAGACGACGACAATGTAAGTATAGACTCAGATGAGTTTAATACAGATTCAGGCGATAGTCAGTCATAATACAGTCAGCTTTACAACATTTTTGGTGGATCAGTTTTGCGCAGATTACATGCAGTTTTGAACAGAGCAATTGTTTTCTCATTTTTTGCACTTATTTTGTTGTGTGTGCTCTCTTCCTGCGCTTCCAAGCCTGCTCCCGATACTTCTGATTTTACAAACACAGAATACGAGACGCCTGAAACTTATGATGATAGTGAAAATCTTGAATCAATAAAACTGCCGTCCTCTGCCAAACCAAAATCTTATTTTTCAAAAATTGATGAAGACATTCTTATGAATGTAGAGCAGGGGTCTCCGTCGTCAATTACCCTTGCAATGTCTGCGCTCAAAAAGAATGAAGCAGAATATATAGAAAGCGAGAAGGTTCTTATTTATGTTGCAACCCAGATGATGACAATTTTGTGGCCTTCTCAAAAAGTGACCTGGAACGTTTTCGAAACTTCAGAAGAAACTCCATATACAGGAGCCCTTAATTCTGTAAAAAAAGGAATCTATGATACAAGCACCGGAAACAAAGATTTTCTTTCTACCTTCTTACCGGCTCTTGTTTTTCTTACTCCAAATATTACCGCAAATGTGCAGGCACAGTGTGAAGGCGGAATTCTTGCAGCCTTAAAGCTTAATCCCGATTCAATTGCAGCAAACTACCTTGCCGGTCTTTATTACGAAAAAGGCGGTAACTATGAAAAGGCAGAACCTTATCTTGCAAAGGCTTATGCAGATACCCAGGTTGAAGAAGTCATCCTTGAGTACGCAAAGGTTTTGAGTAAAAATGGAAAATCTGCCCTTGCCGAAAAGGTGATGGGGGAGTTGGGAAGCGACTCAAAGGGAAACATCCAGATTCTAAAACAGAATGCCTGGATTGCTTTTGAAAAAGGAGATTATGCTGCAGCCGAAGATTATGTAGCTCGTGTTCTTCAGCAGACTCCTAACGACCTTGAGTTTGTTTTGTTCCGCGCAAGAATATTTATAGAAAAGAATGATTATATTCATGCTGTTTCGCTGCTTGATATGTATGCCCGACAGAATGATACAAATATTGATTATCTTATTTTGAGGTCAAGGGTTCAGCTGGACTGGAGTAAGAATACTGCAGCTGCAACCGAGACAATCGAAAAGGCAATGCAGCTTTATCCGGATAACATGGATGCCGTTTTGATTGCAGCAAAAATTTCTTCTGTTACCGATGGTCCTGTTGCCGGAAAGTATGCCGATGAACTTGCTGTAATTGTTCTGGAAAAAAATCCTTCAAATAAGGATGCTCAGGTTTATGCGCTCGACGGTTTGATTCAGCGTGAAAACTGGGAAGAAGCTTATGCCATAAGCAGCAATCTTATAAAATCAAATTCTAATAACCCTGATTTACTCCTTAAGCATGTAACTATCTGCCTGAAGCTTCGCAAAAATGGAGAAGCAATGGATTATGCACAGAAGGCTTATAATACAAATCCATCAAACGAAGTAATAGCACAGACTTTTATTCTGGCAAGCTCACAAATTCTTTCAAGAGATGAAGCCGTCCGCCTGATTGATTCAATGCTTCCGTCTGCAACTTCCAAGATGAAAAGCTATCTCTACTATAGAAAAAGCTATCTTGAACGAAGCGAAGATACAGCACTTGCAGATCTGCGCTCGTCACTTATTGCAAATCCGCGTAACAGCGAGGCACTTTTCCGCCTGTACGAGATTTACTATGACAAAAAAGACTACCGCAAAGCCCAGTACTACTTAAAGCAGGTAGTTGCCATAAATCCAAACGACTCTTCCTACCGCCGCCTCAACGAAGCATTAACCCAATTGGTTCAGTAGGCATCAAATATTACTAGACATCATTTATTATAAATGATATTCTTATAAAATTGATATAATTATCAAAAAAATAAAAAAAATAGGACGGAAAATATGTCTTTCATACCATTTTTGACTGCTGGTGCACAGCAGGCTGCAGGTCCTGCAGGATTGGCAGGATCATTCATTCCTTTATTACTGATTATTGTAATATTCTATTTCTTCCTGATTCGCCCTCAGAATAAGAAGCAGAAGCAGACAGAACGTATGCTTGCTGCACTTAAGAAAGGTGACAAAGTAATCACAATCGGCGGAATCCATGGAGTAATTTCTTCAGTAAAGGATAATACAGTTATTGTTAAGGTTGATGACGACTGCAAAATCGAATTCAATCGTTCTGCAATTTCAACTGTAGAGCTTTCAGAAGCAGAAAAAGCAAAACTCGAAGCAGAAGCTGCAGAGAAAAAAGCAAAGAAATTTTCATTTGGAAAAAAGAAGACCGACGACGCAGAACCTGAAAAGGTAGTGTCTGATTCGGACGAAAAATAATTAAATAATTCGGAGTAAAATAAAAATGAACAAACGAACACGCTTTGTTATTCTTCTTGCTGTTCTTGCTATTTGTTTCGTTTTCCTCTGGCCATCAATCAGCTGGTATGGACGAACTCCTAAGGAAGTTCAGCAGCTTGCCTTAGGTTCAACAGAAAATATCAAGAATTACGCCGAAAGCAAGGCTGCAGAAGATGTACGCACAATCAAGGAGCTTGCAAAAAAAGATTCCTCTGCTGTATTAGACGGAGAATTTGCATGGCTCAATAAAGCTGCAGAAAAGCAGTACAAAACTTATGGTGAAAAAGCTCCTGCAACAATGACTGTTGCAGATGTTGTAAAGGCTTACGACTCTGAGTATGAATTCATGGATGTAATTCAGTCAAAGTATCGTGATGAAATTCTCAAGGCAAAACGCTATTACGACAATTCCGTAAAGCTTGGTCTTGATCTTTCTGGTGGTATGAACGTTATTGTAAAGGCCGATCTTGATGCAGCTTTGGAATCACAGGGAGATACAGTTTCTTCAGAAAACGCTGCAGAATTCAAAAAAGAGGCTATGGCAAATGCCATCGAAAACCTTACAAGTCGTATTGATAAGTTTGGTCTTACTTCTCCTGTAATCAGACAGCAGGGTGAAGATAGAATCTATATCGAAATTCCGGGCGCTGCTCAGGCAGATGCAATCAATACTCTTATCATGGGTAAGGGTATCCTTAATTTCCGTCTTTCAGATATGGATGCTACTGCAGCTTTCCAGACATATTACTTACAGCATCCGGCTTCTACATTTAATGCTGCAGGCGAACTTATGGATCCTTCAATCATTCCAGATGACTGCGAAGTATTCGGTGTTTACAGAAAAGATTCTTACGGACTCGATGAACGCTATGACTGGCTTGTTGTTAAGAAAGAAATTGCTCTTGACGGTAAGCATGTTCAGTCTGCAGAAGTTCGTGCAGATCAGTATACAGGACAGCCACAGGTTGCCTTTAATCTTGATGCAGAAGGAACTACAATTTTTGGAACCTTTACTTCTGCACACGTAGGTGATTATCTTGCAATCGTAAGCGATAATAAGGTTAAGTCTAATGCATGTATTCAAGATGCAATCAATACAGGAAGCGTTTCTCTTACAGGTGCTTTCAGTCAGGAAGAAGCTCTTAATATTAAGAAGGTTCTTCAGACAGCATGGCTCAATGTTCCTCTTACTGTAGAAAGTCAGCAGGTTATTGGTGCCTCTCTTGGAGACGAAGCAATTCATCAGGGAATTATGGCAATCATTCTTGGTTTGAGCCTTATTCTTGTATTTATGTTTATCTTCTACAAACGCTCAGGCTTTAACGCTGTTGTAGCACAGGTTTTGAACCTCTTTATGATGTTCTCAATTCTTTCTGCTTTCAATCTTACTTTGACCCTTTCTTCTATTGCCGGTATGATTCTTACAATCGGTATGGCTGTAGATGCTAACGTACTCGTATTTGAACGTATTAAGGAAGAGCTTAGAGCTGGAAAGAGTCGTCCTGCTGCAATCAGCATGGGATTTGACAACGCCTTCTGGGCAATTATGGACTCGAATATTACTACATTCATTGCGGCAATCTTCCTGTCATGGCTCGGAACCGGTGCAATCCAGGGCTTCGCAGTTTCTCTTGCAATTGGTGTTGTTTCATCTGTATTCACAGCATTGTTCGTTTCTCGCCTTATGTTCGACTTCGAAACAGATGTTATGCACTCAAAGAAGGTTAGCATTGCATGGGGGATTAAATAATGAAAAAGACACTTGGTTTTAATAAAGGATTTATTCCTTGTACAATTTTAAGCCTTATTATCATTGCTTTTGGTTTTGTTGGATTATTTACACGCGGAGTTAATTTTGGTATTGACTTTAAGCCTGGTCTTATTCAGGAAGTTCGTGTAGCTCCTCCGGTTGCAGAAGTAACTTACAGTGGTGCTGCAAAGGTTGCTTTAGATTTGAGTGCCGGACAGCTTGATGTAGTTATTACCGGTATTGGAACAACTAACGAAACTCGCTCAATCAACTTTAACGAAGTTACTACAGTTCAGGCTCTTGCAGCAGAATTGAACAAGATTGACGGTGTTAGCGTAAATGTTAAAAACGGCTCTTTCCCTACAACAAAGCTTTTCTTGAACTCTGCCGCTACAAACCAGCTTACAACAACAACTCTTTATATTTATCCAGCCGGAACTTCAGAAATCACAACAGATGATGTTCGTGATGCTCTTTCTGGAATGGAAGGTATTGCTATCAAGCAGCTCGGAAACGGTGCTGACGCAAGCTATCAGATTCGTGCCGGAGTCAGCGGAGACGCTTCTTCTGACGTAACTGCACAGATTAATGAAAAACTTTACAGCAAGTTCGGTAAAGAAAAGGTTGCAATCGTAAAGACTGACTTTATTGGTTCTTCTTTCTCTCACACAATCATGCTTCGTTCTATTATCATGTTTGTACTTACTGTTCTGCTTATCTGGGTTTATGCTGCAATCCGCTTCCACTGGGACTTTGCTCTTGGTTCGGTAATCGCTTTGCTTCACGATACTTTGATTATGATGACTTTTATTGTATGGACACAGATGGAATTCTCTGCAACTGTTCTTGCCGCTGTTCTTACAATCATCGGTTACTCAATCAACGCTACCGTTGTAATTCTTGACCGTATCCGCTACAACCTCAAGTACATGACAGAGGTTAAGAACTTTAAAGAGATTTTGAACAAGTCTTTGAGCGATACATTAGTACGTTCTATTTTGACTACAGTAACAACTTTGTTTGCAGTAGTTGCCCTGTTTGTATTTACAACAGGAAGTATTAAAGACTTCTCACTCGCCCTTATCGTAGGTTTGATAAGTGGTGCATATTCTTCAATTTTCATCTCAAGCGCATTCATCATGGCATGCCGCAAGAACTGGAAACCGGAGTTTGGTGTTCACCACTCACTCAAAGCTGCAAATAAGGATGAATAGGAATTTATAAGACGGGAAAATGCTCCCGCGAGATTTTTGATTTTGCTCCGCTGAACGAAGAGGACGCTCCGCAAAATCAAAAATCTCGCTCCGCATTTTCCCGTTAATAAATTTATGGGGTTTATCCTTATTTACGTTTTCTAATCAACTATGAAAATAATCCGTTCAAAAGTACTAGGTTTTTGTTTTGGGGTCCGCCGCGCTGTTGATCTGGCAGAAGATGCCCTGTCCCGCGGGAAGGGTACAGTCTATTCCCTTGGTCCCCTTATCCACAACGAAGCAGCTCTTGCAGATTTACAGGCCCGCGGCCTATGCACGGTAGAAGAATCACAAATAAATACAATTCCGGACGGTTCAACAGTTATTATCCGGGCTCATGGGGTTAGTCCTCATGTTATCAATACACTGGAATTAAAGGGATGCTGCATAATTGATGCCACCTGTCCCCGCGTAAAAGCCAGCCAGAAAATGGTGGAGCGCTACACAAGTGGCAGTGACTATGTAATCCTAACCGGCGACAAAAATCACGGCGAAATGATAGGCATTGCAGGCTTTGCAGGTCCAAACTTTATCCAGATCCAGAACGAAGAAGAAGCCCGCGCCCTGAACATTCCGGACTCCGACAAAATAAACGTAATTCTGATGAGCCAGACCACCTACAGCATAAAAGAATTTCAGAAAATCCAGGAAATCCTGCGTGCAAAGTTCCGTAACATTACAGTCATGAATACCATCTGCCCTGCAACCAGCGAACGCCAGCAAGCCCTGCAGGAATTGTGCAGCCAGGTAGAAGGTGTGCTTGTTATTGGAGGCAAGTCCAGCGCCAACACCCGCCGTCTATATCAGACCGCCTCTCAAAACTGTAAACTGGCCGCCCACATCCAGGGCCCTTCCGACATCCCGCCCGAGTTTTTCAAGCTCCAGACAATCGGCATTACAGCCGGCGCTTCTACACCGGATTCCATTATCCTGGATGTTGAGACCCATTTGTCTAAATAATATATAGAAATAATCAATAAATCCTAAAAAATCAGTCAGAAAAACTGCGGAGCGGAGGTTCTGACTTTGCGGAACGTCCTCTTCCTTTAGTGGAGCAAAGTCAGGTTCTCCGTGTAAGCAGTTTTTCTAATTGTTTGCATATTATTAACTTATTGATTACATTCTTTATCTACTATATAATATTTAGACTATGAGTAGATGTTTTGTTATGTTAAAGCCGGGCGTTGTAAACCGTCGTCTGGTAGGTGAGGTTATTGAACGCCTCGAAAAGAAAGGTTTTAAACTTGTTGCAATGAAGATGGTTCACGTTTCCGGTGACCTTGCTGCAAAGCATTATGCAGAGCACGAAGGTAAGCCGTTTTATGAGGGTTTGGTGGACTATATTACTTCTGGTCCTGTTATTGCAATGGTATGGCAGGCAGATGATTGTGTTGCTTTAATCAGAAAATTTGTTGGCTCTACAAAGCCTAGTGAAGCAGCTCCTGGAACTATCCGCGGAGACTACTGTATTCATACAGAACGCAATATTATTCACGCTTCCGACAGCGACGAAAGCGCTGCACGCGAAATTGCCCTTTGGTTCAAAGATCAAGAAATTTTTGACTGGAAGGTCTGCGAGGACGGCTGGTATT
>JAILBH010000156.1 GCA_024681195.1 Treponema sp. | reverse complement strand
TTGCAAATGCACAAATCAAATCATACATTGATTTTACACTGGAAATTGTATCATCAGGAGTGTTGTCAGGGTAAGTTGTTTTCATTGTTATTGAATTCCAGTTGGTTTTGAGAGTAATTTTTTCTCCATCAATGTCAAAGGTGCTTTTGTCTTCAACTTTAATAGAAGAAGTTCCTCCACCAGATGTACTCTCTCCTGTTGTTACCTGCTTGCTTTCCCAAGTTCCATTAGAGAGTTTGATTTCTTCAGTTTCGATATTAGCATTATTTGCATCTGCATCTTTCTGACAACCAGCTAACAGAGCTCCTGCAATCAAGAGAAGCCCAACCATTTTTAATAGCTTTTTCATCAAAAACCTCCATAATTTAGTTTTGATTTTCTACTTATATAAAGAAAGAAGTGCAGATTTGGTTACAAATTTGCACCTACTTTATTATATCTTAACTTTTTGATATAATAAATATTTCTAATTAAAAAGCGTGGAGATTTGCTATGGACTTGAAAGGAAGAAACTTTTTAACGCTCAAGGATTTTAGTCCTGAAGAAATTCTTTATATGCTCGACCTTGCTGCCGATCTTAAGGCCAAGAAAAAGCGCGGGATTCCTGTTGATATTCACCGCGGCAAGAATATTGCGCTCATTTTTGAAAAGACAAGTACCCGTACACGCTGTGCCTTTGAAGTTGCAGCCCATGACCTTGGAATCTGCACAACTTATCTTGCAGAAGGCTCACAGATTGGCAAAAAAGAAAGCATTGCAGATACAGCACGTGTTCTTGGCCGCATGTTTGAAGGAATTGAGTACCGTGGTTATGAACAGACCATAGTAGAAGACCTTGCAAAATATTCTGGTGTTGTTGTGTGGAACGGACTTACAAATGAATATCACCCGACTCAGATGCTTGCAGATATGCTTACAATACGCGAACATTTTGGAAAACTCAAAGGGCTTAAGCTCGTTTATTTTGGAGATGCCCGCTACAATATTGGAAACTCTCTTTGTATTGTTTGTTCAAAGCTTGGACTTAATCTGGTGCTTTGCGCGCCTTCAAAATATTTTCCGTCAGAAGCTCTTGTACAGGAATGCCAGAAATGGTGTGAAGCAAGCGGTGGTTCAATCACTCTGGAAGAAAATATTGATAAGGCTGCCAGCGGTGCAGATATTATTTACACTGATGTATGGGTTAGCATGGGTGAGCCGGACTCAATCTGGGCAGAACGCATTGCAGATTTAAAGCCTTATCAGGTAAATAAAGAAGTTATGGCAAAGGCAAAACCAACTGCAATTTTTATGCATGACCTTCCGTCTTTCCATGACTGCAAAACAAAGATTGGCGAAGAAATTCACCAGAAGTACGGACTTACTGCAATGGAAGTTACTGATGAAGTTTTTGAAAGCGCACAATCTGTTGTTTTTGATGAAGCAGAAAACAGAATGCATACAATAAAGGCCGTGATTGCGGCAACGCTTGGAAATAACTTTTAGATTGTCGGGTCAAGCCCGACAATGACACGAGGAGAAAAATATGAACGCAATAATCACAGTTGTAGGATCAGATAAAGTTGGAATTATCGCAAAGGTTTCGGCATTTTTGTCGGAGCATTCAATAAACATTGCAGACATCACTCAGACAATTTTGAGCGGCAACTTTGTAATGATGATGATGGTAGATATGGAAAAATCAGACATCGACATTGATACCCTCCGTACCGCTCTTGCAAAAATTGCCGAAGAGATGGGCGTAGAAATCAACATCATGGCCGAAAAAGTATTCTCTGCTATGCACAGAGTTTAGAACGAAATAATTTCTCCATAAACTTCAATTGCAAACTGATCTGTCATGCCGGAAATGTATTCAATCACACACTTCTGGTATGATTCATTATCGTATACATCAAAAACCTGCGGCGTGTTGTAGCGTAAAACAGACTTGCGGTCTACAAAGCTATGCTTTTCGATTGCAAAAGGCCTGTAGTTTGCGTGCTTAATGAGCCAGTCTTCGTAAGTAGCGCATAATTTTGGGCAGTAACGCAGTGCCTGGGCAGCACGTCCGTTTTCTACATAAGGCTTAATTCTTTGCAGTGTGTTGTAAATTGTCTTAATAATATTTTCTGAATAAACTGCAAACTCCCCAAGTCTCCAGTGATTATAAATATTTGCAAAATTAAATTTTTTAAGCTCAAGAATAAACCGGAAATATTCATCAGAAAAACAAAGACCTTTTTCGGGACTGCTTTGTTCGCACAAATCTACTATTAAATCATTAATCAAAACTGTTGTGTTAACGGCTTTTCCGCTGCGTAAGGCTTTTGCACCCTTACCTTCAAAACCAAGTGTGGAACCTACAATTTCGCGCAGCTGACGATAACCGGCCATATCGATTATGTGATAAGCACGGGCATCTTCAATATCTCGGCCAAGGTAGGCAATCTTATCTGCAACTTTTACAACACAGCCTTCCCAGGTAAACGGCTGAATAAACCCCGGTCGCTTCATTGAATATAAATCAATTGCTTCGGAACGGGGTTTTATGCCCTGCTGGTCAATTTCGCCACAATGGCAGATAAGTCCATCCCGTACTGCATAGGTCAGATTGAGCGGTTGTTCAACACCATTCGGATCCTGAAGAGTTTCTATATAATCAGCAAAAAACAGACTGTTACGTTCGTGCCAGAATTTTTTTGGAGCATTATGTCCCTCTTTTTGTTCGAGCAGTCCGTTAAGACAATCTTCTCCATGATGACCAAAAGGAGCATGCCCAATATCGTGTCCCATTGCAATTGCTTGTGCAAGCTGTTCATTAAGTCCAAGATATTTTGCAATTGTAGAAGCAACGGAAGCAACATGCATAACATGTTCCATTCTTGTACAGATATGATCATTATGAGGTGCGTAAAAAACCTGAGTCTTATGCTTAAGACGTCGGAAGGCTTCGCTATGAAGGATACGTGTATAATCACGCTCAAAGTCGGTACGTATGTCGTTATTGCGCCCGTAAAGTGGAATCTCGCGCTTTATTGCCTGTTCCCATTTAGGATTGTTCTGGTCACATCTGTGGTCTTTGAATGAATTCTGCATAGCTATAATTTTTCATTTTTAAGCATCAATCTCTTTTGCAAGATGATGCACAATAAAATCATGACGTTCCGGTGTGTTCTTACCCATATAGAATTTAAGAACCTCCGGAACATTCTTTAATGCCTGAATTGTTACAGGTGTCAGATGCATTCCCTTATCTTCGCTTTCGCCTTCCTTGCGAGGGAAAATAAACTGCCCGAATTCGCTAGGGTTGATTTCTCCAAGTCCCTTAAAGCGTGTTACTTCGGCAGAAGCTCCCAGCTTGGCAAGCTCCTTGTCGCGGCTTTCTTCGCTGTAGCAGTAAACAGTCTTTGTCTTGGTTCGAACGCGGAACAATGGTGTTTCAAGAATGTATACATGCCCCGTAAGGATAAGCTCTTCAAAATAAAGCAGCAGATAGGTCATCAAAAGATTGCGGATATGGAAACCGTCGTTATCGGCATCGGTTGCAATGATGATCTTATCGTAACGCAGATCTTCTATATCCTTTTGAACTCCAAGACTAAAGGTAAGATTCTTTAATTCTTCGTTCTCAAAAAGCGCAGATTTTTTATGGCCGTACATGTTTTCCGGTTTTCCGCGCAAAGAGAAAATTGCCTGATTTTCTACATCACGGCTTCCTACCATAGAACCTGTCGCAGAATCACCCTCGGTAATAAAGATCATGCTGTTTGCACCCTTTTCACCATCCTGCAAGTGATAGCGGCAATCCTTGAGCTTTGGAATTTTGAGCATTACAGATTTGGCAGCTTCACGAACCTGCTTGTCTGTTACGCTGTTAATTTCTGCACGAGCCTTCTGGTTTTTAATGATTTTTTCTTCCAGAGCACCCGCAATATCGGGATTATGTCTAAGCCAGTCATCAACAACAGTCTGAACTTCCTTAATGATTGGTGCACGAATCTCTACGTTTCCAAGCTTATTTTTTGTCTGTGAAGTAAACATAGGATTATCAAGCCCAATCTTGAGCGCACAGATAAGTCCCGCAGAAATATCCTTTTCGTCATATTCTTTTTTGAAAAAGCTGTTTACTCCCTTTGCAAAACCATCTAAGAATGAAGTAACATGTGTACCGCCGTCTTCTGTACTCTGTCCATTTACAAAAGAATACATAAATTTATCGAGCGACGGAGTATGAGTCAAAACAAACTGAAGGTTTTCCCCCTGATAGTTGAACATATTGTATAACGGCTTGGTGGTTTTTCCCATTTCGTTTATAAGAAGGTCCTGAATACCGTTTTTACTAAGATAATCTTTACCGTTACATTTAATAAGCAGTCCCGGATTTAAGTAAGCATAATTCCAGAGGCGCTTTTCTACATATTCCATGTTAAAGTTGTACTTTCCAAAAATGGTAACATCAGGCTCAAATTCAAGGTAAGTTCCGTTTGGAGTTCCTTCCTTTGCCTTACCTGTTTTTCCGCCTATTTTGTCGCCCTTTTTAAATTCAACAACGGCCATTTTTCCATCACGGATAGAAGCGGCACGGAAATAAGAAGAAAGTGCGTTTGTAGCCTTAATTCCAACCCCGTTCATACCAATTGCCTGTTTGAATACAGAGTTATTATATTTTGCACCTGTATTTACGTTCGAAACACAGTCTTCGAGTTTTCCGAGCGGAATTCCTCGTCCATAGTCACGGATTTTTACACGACCGTCTTTAATTTCTATATCAATGCGTTTACCAAAACCCTGTGAAAATTCATCTACAGAGTTATCAATTCCTTCCTTTAAAAGGATATAAATACCGTCATTTTCGTTAGAACCATCACCAAGGGAACCAATATACATACCAGGGCGAAGGCGGATGTGTTCAAGACCTTCCAGGTGCTGAATGGAATTTTCATCATATACGGCTGGAGCTGAAGTCTTTTTTGCAACTGGTTTTGCTGCAGGTTTGACTGCAGGTTTGGCTGCTGGTTTGGCTGCTGGTTTGGCAGCGGCTTTTGCAGGTGCCTTTGCTGCAGCAGATGCTTTAGCTGGAGCTTTGGCAGCAGGCTTTTTAGCAGAAGCAGCGCTTTTTGCTGCTGGTTTTGCAGTTGTTTTTGAAGTTGATTTTTGTGCAGATTTTGCCATAAGAGCCTCTGCTCTTGCAGCAAGAGAAGATTTAGTCGTTTTTGTATCAGCCATTTTTTCCCCCAGGGATAAAAATCCCTACCCAATTATTTAGTATAGTATAAATTTGGACTTATCGCAACCTTTTTGAATACGCACAAAAAAAAGACTGCCAAAAAGGAGGGAATCGGCAGCCTTTGATTAATCTCGAATCGTTGCAGGAATTATAATCATACTCTCGAAAATCACTAATTAAACCACAGATGTGTGAAAAGGTTACAGATATACACCATTTGTATTAAAGTAAAAAATCTGTTACAATGCGTTGTTATGGTAATTTCATCTATTGACTTAAAAAACGGACACGTAGTTCAACTTAAGAACGGAAAAGAACTGGTGCTGCAGCGTGATGATGCAGATGCTTTAATCCGCCAGTTTGACACATATGGCGAAGTTGCAGTAATCGATCTGGATGCTGCACTTGGAAACGTAGATGCAAAGGGCAATACAGTAAACACTCCCCTTCTCAAATCTCTTCTCCATCGTGGAAATGTCCGAACCGGTGGAGGAATCCGCACTGTAAAACGAGCACGCGAACTCATTTCTCTTGGAGCAGAAAAGGTAATCATTGGTTCAGCAGCCTGGAAAAGTGAACCTGTTGCCGGTGAATCTGTTCTTAATGAAGATTTTTTAAATGAGCTTGCAGCTGCAATCGGAAAAGACAGAATAATAATTTCAGTAGATGCAATAAATGGAAAGATTGCTGTTAAGGGCTGGACTCAAACAGTAGATATACCTCTTATTGAGGGTGCAAAACAGGCAGAAAAGTTCTGTTCAGAACTGCTTTTTACCTGTGTAGAAAAAGAAGGCTGCATGCAGGGTACCAACATGGACTATGCAAAGCAGTTGCGCGAGGCAGTAAGCTGTCGCGTTGTTGTTGCAGGGGGCGTTTCGAGTGTAGAAGAAATTGCTGCGCTCGAGCACTTACATTGCGACGTTCAGCTTGGAATGGCACTTTATACAAACAAAGTAAATCTTACAGATGCTTTTGTTGCATGTCTTGATTTTGCAAAAACACCGCTAATTCCTGTAATTGCACAGAGTATGAACGGAGACGTTTTGATGCAGGGCTTTGCTAATGAAGAAGCTGTCCGCAAAACCTTTGATTCTGGCCGTTTGACCTTCTGGAGCCGTTCCCGCAATGAGCTTTGGACTAAGGGTGAAACAAGCGGAAACTTCCTTGATGTAGTTAAGCTTAGAGCAGACTGCGACCGGGACAGCATTCTTGCAACTGTAATTCCAACAGGACCTTCCTGCCATACAGGCTCATGGACCTGCTACGGAACAGATCCCGGCGAAAAATCAAGCATGGGAAGGCTTTATAATATTATTGCCGACCGTTTTGCAAATCCAAAGCCGGGAAGCTATACCGCAACACTCGATGCAAAAAGAGTGCGTGAAAAGGTAGAAGAAGAAGCAGAAGAGCTTTGTGAAGCAGAAAACCGGGATGAGGTTATCTGGGAAGCTGCAGATTTGATTTACTTTGTAAACGTACTTATGTACAAAGAAGGCGTAAGCTGGAAGGATGTTTACGACGAGCTTGATCGCCGACACAAGGAGAAATAATTATGATTAAAATACAAAAATATAACGAAGTAGAGGCCGACTTTTTTAAGGGGCGCCCGTTTGATGGAGATGATAAGGTTGTAACCTCTGTTCTGGAAGAAGTTCAAAAGCGTGGCGACGCAGCACTTCGTCTTTATGGAAATAAATTTGACGTTGCAGTTCCGGCTCAGTTTGAAGTTCCTCAGGAAGAGCTCAAGGCTGCTGCAGAAAAACTCCGTATGGAAAAACGCGACATTTATGATGCAATCGTTTATTCACACGATCTTGCGTTCAAATTTGCAAAGCTTCAGCGCAAATCATTTAAAGATTTTGAAGAAGAACTTGAACCGGGAATTATCACAGGACAAAAAACAATTCCTGTAGAAACAGCAGGCTGTTATGTTCCAGCCGGACGCTTCCCGCTTGTTTCTTCTGTAATAATGACTATTACTCCTGCTGTTGCAGCCGGTGTAAAAAATGTAATCATGTGTACTCCACCCCGCGTTCACCCGGATGATAAAATCGAAGCCGGAAAATCAGGAGCCGGAGTTGTAGGAAAAGCATATGCCGGTGGAAAACCTTATGCCGACGAAGGAATTATGGCTGCTGCCTATATCTGTGGTGTAAATCACCTTTATGCAGTAGGTGGTTCTCAGGCAATTGGAGCCATGGCTTTTGGAACAGAATCTATTCCTAAGGCAGATGTAATTGTTGGTCCTGGAAACAAATTTGTAGCCGCTGCAAAAAAAGCAGTATACGGTACAGTTGGAATTGATTTTATTGCCGGTCCAACAGAAGTAATGATTATTGCAGACCAAAGCGCAAATCCAGTATGGGTTGCTGCCGATCTTCTTGCACAGGCAGAACACGATGTTGTAGCTCAGCCAATCCTTGTTACCGACAGCGAAGACTTTGCCCACAAGGTTAGTGCCGAAATTGAATCGCAGCTGGAGACTCTTACAACTAAAGCAACAGCCCGCAAGAGTATTGATGAATGCGGACTCATTATAATAGTAGATAATCTTGAAGATGCAATCGAAGTTGCCAACAGAAAAGCTCCGGAGCACCTTGAGCTTGCAATGGAAGACTCAAAGCTCCGCAGCAAAATAGAAAAATCCGTATTCAACTACGGTTCTTTATTCATTGGTCACTATGCGGCCGAAGTTTATGGAGACTACGCAGCTGGTCTTAACCACACACTCCCAACTTCCGGAAGCGCAAGATTCACCGGTGGACTTAGTGTAAGAATGTTCCTTAAGACTGTAACAACCCTTCATGTAAAAGAAGGAAAGGTTGGAACAGTAAAGAGCGGTGCTGCAGCCGGATATTTAGGAGATGCAGAAGGTCTTGCCGGTCACGCAAGAGCAGCAAGATTAAGAATAAAAAAATAACAGAAGGTATCTATGATTCTAGAAGTTGTAAAACTTGGAGAAGATATTTTAAGACAGAAGGCCCAGCCTGTTCCAGAAGTAAATGACGAAATCCGTCAGCTTGCTCAGGATATGTTTGAAACGATGGAAGCATATGACGGGGTTGGGCTTGCCTGCCCGCAGATTGGCAAAAGTCTTAGAATGTTTGTTCTTACCGCCGATGACGATATAAAAAGAGTTTTTATAAACCCTCAGATTATTCAGACCTCCAGCGAAATGAGTGATTATGACGAAGGATGCCTAAGTATTCCTCAGGTTTACGAAACAATAACACGTCCCGCGAAGGTTACGGTTCAGGCTTTAAACGAAAAAGGCCGTCCGTTTACTCTTGAGGCAGATGGACTTCTAGCTAGAATCATTCAGCATGAATATGATCACCTTGATGGTATTTTGTATATAGACCGCGGCGACAAAGCTTTTGCAGAAAAAACCGAAGCTCAATTTAAAAAGCGTGCAGAACGTGCTGCCGAAAAAGAAAAGGCTAAGGCTGCAAAGGCTGCCAGAATTGCGGCAAAAATTGCTGCAAAGGAAAGCAAAAAATCAAAATGAAAATACTTTATGCAGGAAGCCCCGAGGCGGCAAGAATTACACTTGAACTTCTCTACGAAAACCAGAATACCACTGGCTTTGAAATTGCAGGTGTTTTATCTAATCCGCCAACAGCTAAAGGAAGGCACAAAACTCCGACCCCTACTCCTGTTGCAGCTTTTGCACAGGAAAAAGGACTTCCTGTTTTTACACCCGACCACCTTGATGCACTAGCCCGCGAACAGATTGCACCTCTTGGTGCCGATATGCTTGTATGCTTTGCTTATGGTCATATCTTTGGTCCAAAATTTCTTGAGCTTTTTCCGATGGGAGGAATTAACCTTCACCCGTCGTTTCTGCCAAAATACAGAGGCTGTACTCCGGTTCAGCAGGCAATTTTAGAAGGAGATGAACTGCTTGGAATTTCCATTCAGACTCTCTCGCTCAAAATGGATGCCGGCGACATCTTAAAGCAGGATTTTGTTCAGATTACCGAATCTGCAACCGCAGGCTATCTTCTTGAGTACAGCGCCAAAGCCGGTGCCAAAATGATTTTAGACGTAATCAAAGAAAGCGCAGCTGCTGGTGAACGCATAAAAGGCAAGCCACAGAACAAAGAAAATATTACTTATACATATACAATCACAAAGGACATGGCAAAAATCAACTGGAGCGAAAGTGCCGAAGTTATTTCCAGAAAAATCAGAGCCTATAATCCTGATCCCTGCTGCTGGTGTCTGGAAGAAAACGATTCTCCACTTAAGATTCTGGAAGCCGGTGAGGTTTTTCTTGCAGATGCACAGGAGATTCTGGCCGAAGACCCAGCCTACAACAAGCTTTTAGCCGATGAAGTTTATAAAGGCTTTCCATACGGCAAGGTTTTAGCATATAATAAGAAAACCGGTGGCATTTATGTCAAAACCGGTTATGGAATACTAAATATAACAAAGCTTCAGCGCCAGGGAAAAAACATAATGCCTGCCAAAGACTTTATGAATGGTGCAAAAAACTTTATTGGAAGCGTATTAAAATAGAAGAAAAGGAACAATTATATGAGCGACAATTTTGACAATAATTACGAAGCAGACTCTACTCCTGTAAAACAAAAGAAAGAAAAAAAGCCCCGCAAGCCTTTTAATCCAAAGAATTTAAGACTTGGATTTTCGGATGGTTTTGAAAAGCTTCAGTCAAATATTCCGGCCCTGATTACTGTTGTAATCGCCACTTTTATTCTAATGATTCTGGTTTGCTGTGCAGTATTCTTTACAAATATAAAAGGTGCCGAAAAGGTTCTTGTTCCAAACGTTGTAGGAAAAAAATGGGATGAAGCTTTAATCGAAATGCAGATTAAGGAGCTTTATCCAAAAATCAATCTGCGTTATTCAAATGTTCCCGGAGATGAAGGACTTGTTCTTGAACAGAATCCACAGCCGGGTGCAATTGTAAAAGGCTACAGCCGTGTAAATCTTGTAATAAGCCGCGGTATTGTTGTTGATGCAGTCGGCGATTATGTTGGAAAAAATCTTGCAGATGTTCAGATGTCACTGCAGACTCTTTTTGCCGGTCAGACAACACCTCTTATTACTCTTGCAACTCCAAGCTACATTCCTGATGCTTCTGATGCCGGAACAATTCTTGAACAGGATCCACCTGAAGGCTCTAAAATTTCGGAACCTGTTACAGTTAAACTTGTTGTAAGCCGTGGTCCAAACTACGAAAACACACGCCGTCCTTATGTAATCGGCCAGAGCATAAACGACCTGTTACAGACAATTGCACGTACAAAAATTGTATTTGATATTAATTCTCACATTGCTACAGATCAGGAAAAGCCTGGAACTGTTGTTGCCCAGCAGGAAATCACAGAAGAATACATTCCTAACTACACACGTGTTTCTGTAGAAATGGCTCTTCCACAATCAGGCAGCAGCGACAATGCTTACGGTATTTTCCAGATTAAACTGGCTGATTATCCGTTCCCTGTTCCAATGAAGCTCGATGCATTTACTCCGGAAGGAACCACCTATACAATCGTAAACTTTAATCATCCGGGTGGAAACCTCACAATTCCATATGAAGTTCCTTCCGGCACAGAACTGGTTCTCACAGTTGCCGATAAGATCGAAGCAAGGAAGACAGTTGAATAATGAATTCTCCGCTCATATGCATGACATTAACAGGTAAAACTCTTGAAGAAGACAAACAGCTTGTTAACAAATATTTTAAGTATATTGATTTAGTCGAACTCAGAGTTGATTATTTGACGGAAGAAGAACAGCTTTACGCAAGACGTTTTCCAGCTATGATAAAAAAGCCCTGTATCCTTACAATCAGACGAGATGTAGACGGCGGACTTTTTTCGGGAAGTGAATTTTCAAGAACCTGTCTTTTTAGCCGTGCGCTTGCATTTGCTGACCAGGATAAAGCTAAAAATTTTGCCTATGTAGACTTTGAAGAGGATTTCCACATTCCAAGTATTCAGGATGCGGCAATGGCCTTTGGAGTAAAAATAATCAGAAGTGTTCACAATATGGAAGAACCTGTTTACAACCTCAAAGAGCGCTGTATGGAAATGCGCAAAACAGGTTATGAGATTCCAAAGATTGCATTCCAGCCAAAAAAGCTTTCGGATGTTGCTAACCTTTTTAGAGAAGGCGCTCAGATGACAGATTTTGAACACATCTTCTGTGCAATGGGAGCCGAAGGCTTACCTGCAAGAATTCTTGCAACACACACAAACTCTTATTTAACCTACACTTCTCCGGAAGAGCTTAGCTCTAATACTTCAAATCTTGGACACATAGATCCTGTAACTCTTTCAAATCTATACAACTTTAGATCTATTACAAAACAAACCCATCTTTTTGGAATTACCGGCTGGCCGTTATACAAGATTTCTGGTCCCGAAATTCATAACTCAGGTTTTAAAAAGGCCGGGCTTGATGCAGTATTTATTCCTCTACGTTCACAGTTTGCATCCGAAGCCCTTACTTTTGCAGAACAAATTGGAATTGAAGGACTTTCTATTTCTAATCCTCACAAAGAATCTGTTATGTACTATCTTAACGAACAGACTCCGGAGGTTATTCAGATTGGAGCCTGCAACACTGCAATTTACCGAAACAAAAAATGGATTGGTTATAATACAAACGCTTATGGCTTCCGCCGCGCACTGGACGAATTCCTTGGACCTGTTCGAATTAAAAGAAAAAAGGTTGCAATTATTGGTGCGGGAGGAGCTGCTAAGGCAGTTGCCTATGTTCTTAAGCAGATGGGTGCCCGCGTGTGTATCTTTAACCGCTCTATAAATCACGCAAAACAGCTGGCAGAACGTTATGGTTTTGAATACTGCACTCTGGAGCCGGATTGCGCTCCAATTCTTGATGAATATTCTAACCTGATTGTTCAGACAACTTCGGTTGGAGCCAGCAAGGAAACCAAACCCGGCCAGCAGAACCACCAGGAGCCCAACGACCCTATTTATTTTTATAACTTTAGGGGCAACGAAATTCTTTTTGATATTCTTTACAGACCTGCCATAACACCTGTTATGAAGCGGGCTTCTCTTGCGGGCTGCAGGGTAAGCAATGGTTACAAAATGCTTGAATATCAGGCTTATGCCCAGTTTAAGCTTTTTACAGGTCTTGATTTTGAAGAAGGAACTGAGGATATTAATTTTGACTGATACTGGAGAATAATATGACACAAAGTGAACAGAAAAAACTTGTTGCAGATACTGCAATAGACACATTAATAGAAAAAGGAAAAATCTTTAGCGGCATGAAGATTGGGCTTGGAACCGGATCCACAGCAATGCCTGCCGTTTACCGCCTTGCAGAACACATCAAAAGCGGTGAACTTAAAGATATCAAAGCTGTTGTTACAAGCTTTCAGACACAGAATGCCTGCCAGGATCTTGGAATTCCGGTTTATTCCATGAATGACAGAATTATTGGAGGACACTTAGACCTTGCCATTGATGGAGCCGACGAAGTTACTCCAGACTGCTTTTGTATTAAAGGCGGCGGTGCTGCACATGTACGCGAAAAGATTGTTGAATACAATTCTGATGTTTTTGTTGTTGTTGCAGATGCGACAAAGGCTGTAGATACAATTGGTACAAAGTTTCCTGTTCCGGTAGAAATTATTGAAGCTTCCCGTGTTCCGGTAACAAATGCACTAAACGCACTTGGAGCAAAATGTGTACTGCGTGAAGGAGTACGCAAGGCCGGACCTGTAATCACAGATAACGGAAACCAGATTCTTGACTGCACCTGGGAAAAGCCTATAAACGTTGCCGAGATGGAAGATAAAATTAATTCCATTGTTGGTGTTGTAGAAAACGGACTTTTTTCTAAGAACAAACCGATTGTTTTTGTTGTTACAGCCGAAGAAAAGGTAGAAATAAGGAACTGGCATTAATGTTTCCACCTTTCCCGCAGGAACTGGCCCGTCACTATTGTCTGGAATTTATTTCGGGCATTGAGGACGGGTCTGTTGTTTTAAAACAGCTTACTCCTCAAAGTGAAGAACGCCGCGGACACGGTTTTATGATTGGAGCACTGGTTTGTAGTGACAGCTCCGGCCGGCGAGTTGTACTTCATGCTGTAAGTGGGATTTCGGTGATGGCGGAAAGCTTGAGAGACCCTTCGACAGGCTCAGGGACCACAGGGGTTGGTGAGCCTGTCGAACCACCCCTTTATAAAATTATTGTTCCTCCCATTGTTTCACCACAACAAATTGAAAAAGCCCTTGCAAAAAATGATAAAAAAATTCATGAGCTGACTGCCTTAATTAATAGCGGGAACGAAGAACTTATTAAAGAACGCACCGCCCTTACAGATGAATCGCTTCGTAAAGTTTTTGATTTATATGAATTTACCCGCTTTGACGGTAAGAAGGTCACTTTGAATCAGATAATTGCTGAGCATGGCGGAAAGCTTCCTCCAACAGGAACCGGCGACTGCTGCGCACCAAAGCTTTTATCTTATGCTTTTGAGCACGGGCTCACACCTCTTAGCATGGATGAAGTTTTCTACGGCCGCGATACTCCAAACAAAAAAAACGGAATCTCCTACCCTCCCTGCGACGAACGCTGCGGCTATATTCTTCCATGGATTTTGGGACTCGAAATTTTATACAGGGACTCAAGTATTGTAGTAATCAATAAACAGAGCGGGCTTCTTTCTGTTCCGGGAAGAACCCAAGACAAACAGGATTGCGCAACAAGCAGACTCAAAAAACTCTTTCCTCAATGTATAGAACAGCCTTCTGTTCATCGTCTTGATATGGAAACTTCTGGACTTCTTGTAATGGCTTTAACAGAAGCTGCCCACCGCAATTTGAGCGCACAGTTTGAAAACGGTACTGTTCATAAAAAATACGTTGCCTTACTCGATGGAGTTTTTGATCACAATGAATATAAAGGAGAACTCCAGTTGAAATTCCGTCTGGACATAAATAATCGTCCGCATCAGATTTACGATGAAGAAAACGGAAAGCTTGGAATTACTGAATGGGAAAAGGCCGGAACTGTTTTATACACAGCACCGGACGGGAGCCAGCGCCGCACAACCAAAATAATCTTTACACCCAAAACGGGACGGACACACCAGCTCCGTCTTGCAGCCAGCGATCCTCACGGTTTTGGAATTCCTATAGTAGGTGATACCTTATATGGTCACTGTGCTTTGGGCGAACGCCTCATGCTGCATGCATTTGAACTTGAGTTTAAGCATCCAATATCAGAATGTAAAATGACATTCAATTGCAAAGAGTTGTAGATTTCTTTGATGCGCTCGCAATGACACCACTTTCTAAAATAAAGCGTTCTTAATCATAGGTACAAAAATCACAAACAAAAGTTCAATCACAAGCGCCGGAAGATAGTTTGCAGTTTTAATTTTTTTGAGTCCAAGAAGATTTATACCAATCATAATAATGAGCGCACCACCACAGGCAGAAACTTCGTT
>JAILBH010000134.1 GCA_024681195.1 Treponema sp. | reverse complement strand
AGAGCAGAGGACTCATAATCCTTTGGTCCTTGGTTCAAGTCCAAGATGGCCCAAGTGTGAAAAAGGCTCTTCCTTTTTGGAAGAGTTTTTTTTATTTATGGCTCGCAGATAAATCTGCTCGCGCGCTTTTAGCGGATAAGCCTAAAACGAACCAGTGGTTCGTTTTTTAACGGCTTTCCGATTAGAGCGGGTTCAAGTCCAAGATGGCCCATGTGTAGGTGAAAAAGGCGAGCAGTGCGGAGCGTTTTTCACCGGTGTTCAATAAAAGAAAAAAGACTGTTTTGCAGCGCAAAACAGTCTTTTTTTATCTCTATTCATTTGTTTAAAACAAGATTGCACAGATATTTTTTTGTGTGTATTTACTTCAAAAACGCCCTTAGCAGCATTTCTTTAAAGCTGGTGTATGGCTGGTAGCGCATGTTTACGTCTATCCAGTTCTTTTTGTCTACAATGCTTTTTTTGTGACTAAAGGTTTCAAAACCGGCTTTTCCGTGGTAGGCACCCATGCCGCTTTCGCCAACTCCGCCAAAGCCCATGTTATTGGTTGCAAGATGAACAATTGTATCATTAATACAACCACCTCCAAACTGACAGCTGTTTAAAACCTTCTTCTGAAGCGCCTTGTTGCAGCTGAATAAGTAAAGCGCCAGCGGAGTAGAGCGACTATTCACAGTGTCTATCATTTCCTGTTCATTTTTCCAGGTCAAAACAGGCAGAACAGGTCCAAATATTTCCTGACCCATTACTGCATCATCCCAGGTAACGTTGACCATAACTGTTGGTTCAATTTTAAGCTTTGCTTCATCTGACTTTCCGCCACAAACAACTTTGTTCTGATTTATAAGCCAGTTCAATCTTTCAAAATGCTTCTGGTTAATAATTTTTCCGTATGTCGGATTGTTCAGCGGATCATCCCCAAACTGCACTTTAATCTGCTTTTTAATTTCCTGGATAAGTTTATCCTTTACATCCTCATGGCAGAGAATATAATCAGGGGCAACGCAGGTCTGTCCGCAGTTTAAGAATTTTCCCCATACAATTCTTGTTGCTGTAAGCGGAATGTTAGCACTTTTGTCTACAATACATGGTGATTTTCCGCCAAGTTCAAGTGTAACAGGGGTAAGGTTTTCGGCTGCTTTTTTCATAACCTCGCGGCCAACACTCTGGCTTCCTGTAAAGAAAATATAATCAAATTTTTGTTCAAGCAGGCATTGGTTTTCGGCTCTGCCACCATTTACAACTGCAACATATTCAGGAGCAAAACAGCTTGCAATAAGCTTTTGAATTACGGCTGTTGTTGCGGCAGAATAAGCGCTTGGTTTTAATACAACTGTGTTTCCTGCAGCCAGCGCGTCTACCAGAGGATCCATTGTAAGCAAAAACGGATAGTTCCATGGGCTCATAATGAGTACAGTTCCTCTTGGAGATTTTTTTACAAAGCTTTTTGCAGCAAAATTTGTAATTGGAGTTGCTCTTCCTTCATCACGTGCAAATTTACGGATATTTTTGAGCATGTATGAAATTTCTCCCATTACAAGGCCTGCTTCACACATAAAGCCTTCCAGCGCACTTTTTCCAAGGTCCTGTGTAAGCGCTGTTGTAATTTCTTTTTCGCTTTCTTTTATAACTGAATAAAGCTTTTTGAGCGCCTGGATTCTGGCTTTTACAGGCAGGGTAGCACCGCTTGCAAAAAAGGCTTTTTGTTTTTCCAAAATTATCTGAATTTCTGATTGTGTCATCTTATTTCTCCATAACTTCAAAGTAGAATTTTTCAAGTTCTTTTGCATTCATCAAAACTGGAACAGGGTAGAGTGGGTTTCCTTCCTTGTCTGCACGGCGAGCAAGCTCTGGAATATCTTCTGCTTTAATTCCTTTGAGTGTTTCCGGGATTCCCATTGCCTTGTTCAACCGGCAGATTTCTGCAATCATTTTTTCTGCTGCAGCCTGTTTTGAATCATTTTTATCTGCAATTCCGGCCTCAACAGCTAGGATTGCGAGCTTTTTCCAGGCTTTACTGCCATAATGTCGCAGAACAATTGGAAGCAGTACAGAATTAGCAAGTCCGTGCGGAATATTATAGGCTCCGCCAAGTGAATGAGCTACTGCATGAACATAACCAACATAAGAGCGCGAAAAAGCTCCTCCTGCAAGGTTTGATGCAATCAACATATTTTTGCGTGCAGCTTCATCAGTCGGGTTTTTGTATGCATTTTCTATATTGTGAATGATAAGCTTTGTAGCTCTGATTGCATAATCACGTGATTTTTTTGTTGTTGAACCTCCAATAAATGCTTCTACTGCATGTGTAAGAGCATCCATTCCTGTGGTAGACGTAAGATGCGGCGGAAGTGAATAAGTTACTGTCGGGTCCAGCACCGCAATTTTTGGAATGAGCGGAAAGTCATTAATCGGATACTTATAATGTGTTTTGTCATCTGTAATAACGGCTGCTACTGTAGTTTCGCTTCCGGTTCCGGCTGTTGTAGGCACTGCTGCCAAAAGCGGTATGCGCTTGTGAATCTTTAAAATTCCTTTCATTTGTGCAAGTGATTTTTTAGGGCAGGCAACTCTAGCCCCTACAGCCTTTGCACAGTCAATTGGTGAACCACCTCCAAATCCAATAAGTGCCTGACAGTCCTGTTCGTTATAAAGCTTAAGTGCCTCTTCTACGTTAGAAACTGTTGGATTTGGACATGTTTTATCATAAACAACACATTCAATTCCATTTTCCGGCAGCAAAGTTTCGAGCTTTCCGGTTAAGCTTCTGATAACCGGATCTGTTACCAAAAGCACCTTTTTAATTCCACGTCCTGCAAATTCCCGCGGCAATTCTTCTATAGAATTAAGGATTTTAGGATCCCTGTAAGGCAAAATAGGAATAGCCAGATGAAAGCACCCCTGAAAGATCCTGCAATAAATTTTCTTAAAAATGTTCATTTTTTTGACTCCTATGACAGTTTGAAAAATATATAATAAAACAATATGACAAATAACGTGATATTGTCAAGAACGTATCAAAACAAGTGTGCGCGAGCTCCAATGTTAAAATAAGTATTTTCAAATATGATGTTTTACTATATACTTTTCATACGGATTGAGTTTATTAAACACTGTTTTCAAGGAACGACCTATGCCTAAGACCCTAAAGGAATTGTACGGCAAATATCTTGCCGAGTTTGCAAAAATTTCTCACGCTGCAGAAAAAATTGACGAAACCGAAATCTACGAAGAAGCAAATCCCGAAACAAGAAAATATCTTACTTTAATTACAAAGGATAATGTTCTACCTGATTCACATATTATAAATATAGAATATTTTAAGGAATTTTATGACGCAGTTGTTAAGTCTGGCAAATCTGGCGTTGTAATGATGGATCATTATTCAAATATGGATCTTCCATGCTTTCTTCAGTTGCTCGAAGACTACGGCGAAGACTGGACCAAAGATTTTGCAAGCCGCATTGTTGCGATTGCCGGAATGAAGCTCAACGAAGCAGATCCGATTGTCCGTGCTCTTACAGGAAGCTTTACCCGTGTTGTAATTTATCCTACCCGCAGTCTTAATTCCGTTACCGAAAAAGATATTCCGGAAGAAGAAAAAGAAGCTGAACGTCAGCGTGCAAGAAAAATCAATTTTGCTGCTATGCGTGCCATGGACGGTTGCAAAAAACGCGGTCAGATTATCCTTGTTTTTCCAAGCGGAACAAGATATCGCCCTGGCAAGCCCGAAACTAAGCGTGGTCTTAGAGAAATTGACAGTTATCTTCGTCTTTTTGATCTTTTGCTGCCGGTTTCTATCAACGGAAATGTATTGCGCTTTAATCCTGAAGATCCGGAAAACATGGTAATGGATCTTGTAACTCCAGATGTAATTACTCTCACAGCCGGAAAGATGATTGAATGTAAGCCTTTCCGCAATAAAATTTTAGAAACTGTTCCGCCGGAGCATCCGGATCCAAAACAGGTAACAGTAGATGCAGTTATGAAGATCCTTGAAGACCTTCATGAACAGGGAGAAAAATAATGTCAGTAAAAGATTTATTTGAAGAAGTTAGCAGCGTTTCTTATCCGGGACGTGGAATTGTAGCCGGCTGCAGCGAAGATGGGAAATATGCAGTTGCAGCCTACTGGACAATGGGCCGCAGTGCAGGCAGCCGCAACCGTATTTTTGTAACAGATTCAGAAAACGGAAGTGAAGTTGTCCGCACTAAAGCTTTTGATGAAACTCTTATTGCAGGAGATCCAAGTCTTATTATTTATGCTGCAGTCCGCGAGCTTGATTCTAAAACAATCGTAACCAATGGGGATCAGACAGATACAATTTATGAAGGCTTAAAGAAAGGTCTTACTTTTGAACAGTCACTTCGTTCACGTAAATATGAACATGATGGTCCAAACTGGACACCACGTATTTCTTCTTTGCTTGATATTACCGGTGGAAAGCTCAACTATACTCTTTCTATCCTCAAAAGTGATGATGGAAATGCCGACTGTACTCTTCGTCAGACTTTTGATTATGAAGCTCCATTTGCAGGGGAGGGCCGCTACATTCACACTTACGAAGGTGATGGAAATCCTCTTCCAAGCTTTAAGGGTGAGCCGGTAAAAGTAAGCATCAAGGGTAATATCGACGAATTTACAGATAAGCTCTGGACTTCTCTTAATGAGGATAACAAGGTTTCTCTTTTTGTCCGCTACATTGATATTGCAACCGGCAGCTATGAAGAAAAAATCTTGAATAAAAACAAATAAGGATAAAAAATGAAAAAGGCATTCCAGTTTCTTTTGCTTGGTTTAATATGGATTTTATTCTGCATTCCGGTTGTAACAATCGGCGCTGCCACCTGTGCATTTTTTTATGTTGGAATTAAAATTCAAAACAACGACCAGGATATTAAACTCTGGAAGCTTTTTATAAAGGGGCTGAAAGAAAATTTTGTTCAGGGCCTTTTGATGGAACTTATTTCTATTGCAACAATTGGCGGAATAACCTTTCTTATTACCTGGACAATTCGTTCAGACCAGAGTAAGTTTGTAATCCTTCTGGCAGCCGGAGTAGCTCTGGTTATCCTTATTTTTAATGCCTTTGCTTATCCTGTTATAGGCCGCTATCAAAACACCTTTTCCAACATCATGCGGAATACAATCATTCTTTCATTAACCTATCTTACAGATGCACTTCGTCTTGCCGGTATCCTTGTTTTAGAAATTGCTCTTGATGTTTTGCTTTTCCGCCTGAATCTGTGGGCTGGGTTTGCTTCTCTTCTTTTCTGGCCAAGTGTAATTTTTTATACAATTTCTTTTAAAATTTCAAAAATCTTTTACAAGGTTGAACATCCCAAAACCTACGAAGAAGATACTCCGGCAGAGACTCCGTCAGATTCGTCAGCCACTGAATAAAAATTTGTATTCCCTTTTTTATAAATTTATTCTATTATATTGCCCATGAACGAATTACAACTTAAATATGGATGCAATCCAAATCAAAAACCCGCACGTGTTTTTATGGAAAACGGCGATTTACCAATCACTGTTTTGAACGGAAGACCAGGCTACATCAATCTTCTTGATGCCTTAAACGGCTGGCAGCTTGTTAAAGAGCTTAAGGAAGCAACAGGGCTCCCGGCTGCAACAAGTTTTAAACATGTTAGCCCTGCCGGAGCTGCAGTTGGACTTCCTCTTTCTGATACCCTTAAAAAAATCTATTTTACAGATAACGTAGAGCTTACTCCTCTTGCCTGTGCCTATGCCCGCGCTCGTGGTGCAGACCGCATGTCTTCTTTTGGAGATTTTATTTCTCTTAGTGATGAATGTGACGAAGCAACAGCTCTCCTCATTAAAAAAGAAGTTTCTGACGGCGTAATTGCTCCTTCATACAGCCAGGCCGCCCTCGATATCCTCAAGGCAAAGAAAAACGGCAACTATTGTGTAATTCAGATTGATGCTGCCTATGTTCCTGCCGACCTTGAACGCAAGCAGGTGTTCGGCGTTACCTTTGAACAGGGCCACAATTTCCTTAAAATTGATGAACAGTCTGCTCTTTCAAACATCGTAACAAAAAACAAAACAATGAGCGAAGA
>JAILBH010000130.1 GCA_024681195.1 Treponema sp. | reverse complement strand
CTTTAAAAAATCCGAAGACCGTGCCTCTTACGACAACCTCATAGACATGACAGGTTCCATTGCAGGTTTTGCCGGATATTTTATAAGCATGATTTATGTTCCATCTCTACGCATGGCAATCTTCTTTAATTTTCTTGCAACCTTCTTCTGGTGTGCAGGAATTATTATTTATGGAATTAAACATAAGGCAGATTTAAAGGTTGTCCCGGAGGTACAGGATGCAGAAAAAGCCCAGAGCAAAGAACCATCATAAAACTACCCATACTCAGTTGGAACGTTTTAAACTCATAGATTCTATTCTTGCAGACGGGAATATTGTTCCTTTTGAAAAAATCCTTGAAGCTCTTCGCGGTGAGCTCAGGGATTTTAAACTGTCAGATTCTTCTTTGCGCCGGGATATCCGCTATATGCGTGATGAACTTGATGCTCCTCTTTTTTATGACAAAAAAAATCATGGCTGGAAATACACAAAACCTTTTAAGCTGCCTGCAGAGGGTTTTACTCAGGATGAAATTCTTTATCTTTATCTGATTAAAAAACTGATGATGCAAAGTTCGCCGGAGGATGTTTTGTATAAAAACATTGATGCGCTTTTGCAAAAAATCAGTCCGGATAATTTTACAGACGAAGAATCTCAGGACCAAAAACCGGATCAGGGGCAAGAAATTTCTTTATACGACCGCTTTTTTATTCCGGCGCGACCAAAGCTTCTGCTTGATGACGAAACAGCTGCTAATGTTATAACCGCAATCAAAAATAACCAGATGATTGATTTTACCTACTACTCCAGATGGGAGCCCGACAAAAGACACAGACAGATTCTTCCCTACCAGCTGGTGTTAGATCAGGGTAGCCTTTATCTTTATGGGGCCGATTACCGCGAAAAAGAAAATCCCCGCTTATTTAAGCTTGCAAAAATGCATGATGTGAGGATTGTCCCGGGCTCCAGCTTTGAACTTCCCGACAATTTTCGTTTTCATGAAAAAGAAGAAGTGGCAAGATTTGGTGCTTTTCAATACGATGAATACTATGATTATAAAATTGAGTTTTATGATGAATCCCGCTCGGGTATTCATGAATACATCTGGTCAGACAATCAGATTATAGAAGAAGACAGAAAGCATAACAAAACTACAATTTCATTTACCAGCTCTCAGTGGGAACCTGTTTTTCAATGGGTGCTTTCTTTTGGAGCCGGAGCCCGTCCTTTAGAACCCGACTGGTTTGTTGAGCAATGGAAAGAAGAAATTAACAATATGAAGAAGTTTCTTTAAGCTTGTGGTCCCTGAGCCTGTCGAAGGGCCTCTCTCCGGTCTCTGTCCACTTTAATCCACTCTTCCAGCGAAAGCGGTTTATAATCACTGAACATGCAGAAGGTGTTTATCATCTGGCAAGGAATTGTTCCGGTCACACCCTTGGCGTTGGTCACCACAGTGCGCCTAGTGATTTCCTGAAATTCATTTACAAGCTTTTCGTCAGCACTGTTGTGAACGTGGCCGTAGAGCATGTAGGTGCGCGGGCTGCCATCTGATTTTCTTGTGTGCTGATGATTATAACAGAAGGTCGGATAATGACTAAGAATTACAGTATTTCCGTGGTCATCCAGTTCTGCATAAGGTTTAATCCATTCAAAACGGTCGTAATCTACACCGTCGCGGCCAAGCCATTCTTTGTCGTGGTTTCCTTCTATGAGACAGATTTTTCCGTTTAGTTTGCGAAGGATTGCATTTACTTCGTGTGGTTTACGGGTTCCTATAAAATCTCCGATTACAATTACAATGTCGCCGCCCTGTACTTTTGAATTCCACTGGCGGATCATATAACTGTTCATTGCCTCGGTAGATTCAAAACCGCGCATATCCAGGTGTGTGTTGAGTTGACTTTGGTAAAAATGTAAATCAGAGATGTATAGTTTCATTTACCCCAGATTCTTTATTTCTTTGTCGTAGGTTCCTTTAAGCAAAATGCAGCAAACTACAAGTGCAAGGAACTCTGCAATTGGGAAAGACCACCATATGTTGTCAATATTTCCTGTTAAAGACAAAAGCCATGCTGCAGGCAAAAGGAAAATGAGCTGGCGGACAAAACTTATAACCATAGACTGAATACCCTTACCAAGGGCCTGGAATACAGAACTCAAGATAATGCTGAAGGCGGCAATAGGGAAATGAACTGCAATAATGCGAAGGGCCGGAACACCAATCTTGAGCATTTCATCCGAAGCGGCGAACAAAGCAAGGAGCTGTGCCGGGAGCAGTTCAAAAATCAAAACTCCAACAAGCATAATGCTGCAGGCCGCAAGACAACTTAGCTTGATTGTCCTCATAACACGCTGTTTGTTCTTTGCACCAAAGTTGTAGCCTACAATTGGAACTGAGCCGTTATTCAAACCAAATACCGGCATAAACACAAAGCTCTGAAGCTTAAAGTAAACACCGTAAACCGCAATAGCAGTGGTTGTAAACGAACCAAGAATAATATTCAGGAAGTAAACCAGAATAGAACCGATTGACATTACAATAATCGAAGGAATACCAACTGCATAAATCTTTCCGATAATCTGTCCTTCCGGTTTGAGTCCTTTGAACGAAAGATGAATCTCCTTGTTCTTCTTAACATTCAAAATGAACGAAACAATCATTGCCGCAAACTGACCCATAACTGTAGCAACAGCCGCACCCGCAATGCCCATGGCAGGGAATCCGAGCAGACCAAAAATCAAAATCGGGTCAAACACAAGATTAAAAGCTGTACCTGTAAGCTGCGAAACCATTGAAAGACCGGTCTTTCCTGTAGACATCAAAAGTCGTTCAAAAGTGATGGAACCAAAAACTCCGGCACACGCAATCAAACAGATGCGCATGTATGTAACACCGTATTCAATAATTTCCTTATTGTCTGTCTGGCTTTCAAAGAAAGGACGAGGAACAAAAACTCCCACTATCATAAAAATAATGAAACCACAGATTGCAAGAAGAATACCGTTATTGGCAACCTTATCTACTTCTTCAAAATTCTTTTCTCCAAGACGGCGCGAAAGCAAAGAGTTAATACCAACACCTGTACCAATAGAAACTGAAAACATAAGGTTCTGGATTGGGAAAGCAAGCGAAACAGCAGTAAGGGCATTTTCCGAAATACGTGCAACAAAAATACTATCTACAATGTTATAAAGTGACTGCACAAACATCGAAATCATCATAGGAACCGACATTGTTAAAAGCAGCTTGCCCAATGGCATGTACCCCATCTTATTTTCACCACGTGAGGCGTTATTCTGTTCTTTCATATCTGACATAATGAACAATAATAACAGAATAAAAATAATTGGGGAATAGGAGCCGCCTCTACATACTTGAAACAACAGCCGTTCTTGTTTATTCTTGTTTCAAGGAAGGTTTTTATGAAAGAATACATCAAGGGTGCAAACCCATACATGCCACTTTGGGAACATGTTCCAGACGGTGAACCACGTGTTTTTGAATACAATGGTGAAAAACGAGTTTATCTTTACGGCTCTCACGATACACTTAAAACTGAATACTGCGGACCTGATCAGGTTGTGTGGAGTGCACCTGTTGATGATTTGACAAACTGGACCTGCCATGGAGTTTGCTATACTTCTACCGACGGTTCTATCCTTTATGCACCGGACGTTGTTCAGAAGGGCGACACCTTTTATATGTACGCAGCCGAAGCTAAGGGTTCACGCATCATGCTTGCAACAAGTAAAAACCCTGCAGGACCTTTTATAAATCCAAAGCTTACAGAGCTTGCTTTTGATCCTGGTATCTTAGTAGATGATGACGGCCGCGTTTATGCCTTCTGGGGCTTTTGTAAGCAGTTCTGCGCCGAACTCAACGATGATATGTGCACAATCAAAAAAGAAACCCTGCGCGAAAATGTAATCAAACACAGTATAACACAGTGGTCTCCGGATGACGGCATGGATGACGAAAACGACGCCTTTTTTGAAGCTTCTTCTCCACGTAAGCTTTTTGGAAAATATGTATTTATTTATTCAAAACGCTACTACACTCACCGCCCTCAATATGGTGTTTATGAAGACTGTAACGGCTTCCTGTCTTTTAAATATTGTGACACACCACTTGGCGACTACAAAATGGGCGGCGACATAAGCTTTAATGGCGGCGAAATTCTCCCTGGACCTGATGGACAGAATCAGATGTCTTATCGCTGGGGAAACAATCACGGAAGCCTTATGCAGGTAAACGGTCAATGGTATATTTTCTATCACCGGCAGATTGGTACAGATGAGTATTCTCGCCAGGCAATGCTTGAACCTGTTGATGCAGCAATGGATAAAAACGGCCGCATCTTTATTGGTAAGATTACTTACAAAGACGGAGAACCTGTTGCATCAGAGCCTGTTGAAATGACTTCACAGGGTCCACACATCAATGGTCTGGACGCACGTAAAATTATTTCTGCAGGATACGCTGTTCACATTTATGGTGGAGCAAAGGGCGGCTACAACGGCGGCGCTGGTGGTGCATACATAAAGCCTGTTTACGAAAAAACAGACAACGCATCATCACCTATTATAGATATTACAAGCAAGCTTACTGTAGGCTTCCGTTATCTGCAATTTGGAAACAATACTCCAACAACAGTAACAGCCGACATCAATGCTCTTGAGGATTTGACTGTATATGTTCGTGTAGATGATTACAAGGGAAAAGTAATTGCGTCATTTGACATGAAAAAAGGCGATAAATCTGCAACAGTAAAATTGTCTGACAGTGTAATAGGAAAACGTGCTGTTTACTTTGAATTCCTTTCCGGCAGCAGCGGAATAATTGCGGAATTTGACAAGTTTACATTTGATTAAGCGGTTTTATTCCCACTTAGTATAATCATACTCTTCATAATGAGTATGATTATATTCGCTTTTTCGTGCACGCTTTAAAGAAAAACCCGGGCCAACCTTACATTTTACATCTCTTCTGTAACAAAGAAAAAACCACGTGACAAGATCATTATTATTGGCATATTCCCTTATTCTTTTAACATGTTTTTTTACACTGTAAAAAGGATTCCACCAGCATTTTACATCACCAAAAGTGGTAAGTTCATCTATCATAACACTACCACCGGTTCTTATTAAAAAATGTCTGGCTGTAATTTTTGCCATAGCACTTCCAAGGCTCCAGCCCCAGATAACAATTTTATAATCCGGATGCTGTTCTATAAGATCCATAAACTGCTGCAAAGGAATGCCTTGTGCCGATTTATATATTTTTGAATATCCATAGGTTGTCCAGATAACCTTATTATCGAGTTTTAAAGGCCATGGAAAACACATGTAATTATAGTTCCAATCCTGCTTGCAATCTGTTTCTTCATACTGAATGATTACCATTTTTTCTTCGTCATTTACAAAAACTTTATAATCAAGATCTTCACCAATTTCTGCATAATCTGTTGTTTTTTTGATGTCATAAAAAACTCTCTGGTCTCTAAATTCGAACTGTTTGTCCGGATGAATCCACGATGTATATACGACCGGTTCTTCCTGTTCAATTTCATCTTCCAAAGCAGCTAAATCATCTTGAATGGCAATTTGTGTTTCGCTGTTGTCTGCCTTTTTTGAACTGCAGGAACAAACAGTTAATCCCAGAATAACGGAGAAAAAAAATACTGATAAAAATTTATTCAAATTGTTTTTCATCTTCTTTCTTCTTTGAGTATAACACAAATTTTGCGCTTTTGTTACATTTTTTATTCCTGTTCGTATACTGTGTTCACCGGAGAAACAAGTCTTGCCGATTCAGCTTTTTTTATTCCCATAAAGCAGATACGAAGCTCATTCTTTTTTGTAAGACTGTGCGGAAGCTTAAAATCTATTGTATATTTTTCGTCCCCGCCTGTGTAGTCCAAAGTGATTGCCGCAATTTTCTTAAACCCGCTTTTAATGCAGATTGTCTTTCCATTGTCTTCTTTGAGGAAGGTACAGGTAAGATAATTTTTTTTGCCGGGCTGAACTTTAAACATATAACTGAAGGAACCGGCTGCTTTTGCATAACGTGTGAGCGCGTTAGGATCGCCGACAGATCCGTTCCCTTTTTCCTGCATGAACGGCCAGGTTGTTGCATTACCTTCTGTCTGAGCGCCGTAACCAATTCCAATGCCGTCTATTAAAATTTTTTGAGTATCGGTAGAAGCATTTTGTTCCGTGAACTGCTCCTGGCTTTTGTCTGCAAAAATCCAGTAAATACCATAGCGTTGATTATTAATGAGGTAGTAAGGAGAGAAAATAAAGTCTCCTTCCCAGTTTGTGTTGTTCAGCTTAAAAGCAAGCGAGCCATCCGCTCGTGTGATTTTTTCAAAATGATTATTGATGTTCTTCAAAAAGTTTTGAAAAGACGAATCATTTACAAGCACCGTCTCTCCCGGGAGCAAAGGAAGATTACTTGTTCCACCGTAGTTTCCGGAAAGCTCATAAATCTGACCACGAACCAGCTTGTTTCCGCTTACATCACACTGAATTCCAACCTGCCTAAGAGTCATTTTATCATCTCTACCAAGTTCAGCTGCAAGAACTACAGGTCCGTATTTAAAGGCTACAGCACGTCCATTATTATCTGGAAGCGGGAAAGCCTGAATATTCATATTAAATTTTATTTTGATTGTATCACCGGCATGCCATTGGCGGGAATAAAGAATGTATCCGTCTTGCAAAGTACCGCCTGGAGCACCTGCGGGTTGGTAGTTCCAATCGGGACTACGCACTGCAATTGTAATTTCCTGTCCTTCCGGTGCTTTTTCTACAGTGAATTCCACCTGATCACTGTATGGAAGGTCTGCTTTTTGAGTAAAAATAAGTCCTTTTTCTTTCCATTCCACGCGTGAGCTTATAAATTGATTTACAACAAGCGTATTTTCATCGTGGAAATAAATGCTGTCTCCAAGCTTTGTAAAGTTTTCCAGTCCTGTTCCCGTACAGCACCAGAAGTAGTTTTTATTAACATCGGGATTGCAATAGGTTTTAAAGCAGCCCGTTGCCATTGGTTGGAAGTACAGTGTCATTCCTGTCTGTGCATTTACAGACGCAAGAATTGCATTTATAAAGGTGTTTTCATAATAGTCCGCATATTTACGTTCGCCGGTTACCATAAAAAGCATACGTGTAAGCTTGAGCATGTTATGCGTATTACAGGTTTCACAATTGGTATTGCTGCGTTCCTGATCCAAAACATTATCTGCACCAAAATGTTCGCATTCACTGTTTCCACCGGTTATGTAAGTATGATTTTCTACAACGATTTTCCAGAAAGCTTTGGCGTATTCCAAATATACGTCAACATCAGGACCCTTCGACAGGCTCAGGGACCCCGACGACGTGTGGTCCCTGAGCTTGTCGAAGGGTGCAATCGTCATATACCTGTTCATTGCGCCAACAAATTTTGGAATTGTTGTATTTGCATGGCGATTATTTAAAACATTTGAGAGGGGACCGGCTGCAAGCACTTTTTCAAACAGAGGAACTTCATCAAACCTGTGTGCCGCCTCCAGAATGTGTCCGCAGGTTGTATCATCATATCCGCCAGCTTTTGCATACTTATACAGCTCATACAGACAATCATTCATTCCGCCATATTCAGTTGCAAGAACCCGAGCCTGTATTTCTTCATCCCAACGGCTTGTACGATTATAAATCCATTCACAAAATTTGACGGCAATTTCCAAAGCCTTTCTGCTTCCACCTGATTTGTTAGCTTCTACTAACCCATTTATAATTTTATGAACTGTATACCAGGGAACCCAGGTGTTAGAAGGATTTCCTTCTTCGAGTCTGTCAAACTGAAGTTCCGGTTTTGCAGGATCTTCCATTGTTGCGCCAAAAATAAAACCGGTTTTACCAGCCGCCTGACATTCTGCAAGTCCATCAATAAGATAATCAAAACGCTCGTGCAGACTCATTCCGTCTGAACCTTTGCAGTTTCCATAACCACGCGCAATTGCCTGACCAGCAGCCGCAAGATAATGTCCTGTAGTATGACCGCCAATTCTTGTATCTTCCCAACCGCTGTAGGAAGAAGCTGCCTTTGTGTTTTCGAGACCCGCGGTTTTTCTAAAATGAAAAAGCAGTTTATCCGGATTAAAAGTATTTAAAAAATTTACATCCTTTTGGGTAATATCCAGCATAAACTGGTCTAAAAGCTGGACATCTGCAGGGGAAAATTCGTGAAGGTTAGTAAAAGGCATGGGATCTCCTATAAAATGACATACTACTTAGTAATTACATGGTTGTTTTTTGCTTCTGCAAACGGGCCTGGAATTACAGCGGCTGCAACTCTTTTTTTGCCCAAAAAGTCTTCATCAAAGGTAATAGGGCTGCCATCCGGGTTTTCGTATTTTTGTTCCGGTTCAAAAGCCATCATAATATCATCAGTATGCAGGAGTTTGCATGCCGGCGCAGTAGCAGAAGCTCCAATCACTTCATAAAGATTTGTCTTAAACTCAAAGCCGTCGGCGTTTTCATTTACACTGAACTCAACCTTCTTGCCTTCAATCACAACAGCATCCGGTTCTTTTTCTTTAGACATTGGACGCGCACCATTCAGATAAATATTTCCTCCAGTCCATACAGGAAGCTCGGCATAATACTTGTCTGTTGTTGGAGCACCCTGTCCGCAATAACCTTCAAACTGGGCATTCCACTTTTCAAAGGTTGGAAAGTTTTCATAAACAAAAGTTCCGGCCAGAATGTTACCGTCATCCCAATCATTATTGGTTGCAATATTGTTATCCATTCCTTTTTTGAGAGCCGGACGAATTGGTTGTTGAACAAAAATATTATTATAAATTTTTGTGTCACCGTGAAGAATTGTCATAAAGCCTGCTATCTCTGTTCTGTGAGGAACGTGATATGGTGTGTAGCGCGGAGAAGGCTTTGTTGGAGCTCCGTTGTTTGTTCCTTTTCCTACAGCAACAATTCCGCCATAAATAATATTATGAATAAGAGCTACGCCCTGGGTTGCAAGCTTAAGAGCTCTGTCTGACAAAAATATGTTATTGTCAACTAACGTCGGCCCGTGGCTAACTTC
>JAILBH010000119.1 GCA_024681195.1 Treponema sp. | reverse complement strand
ACAGATCATACTTCTTCTACAGCAGAATATTCCTGTAGTTATCCAATTAGCATAACCTTTAATGTTCCTATGGATCCCCAAGAGTTTTCTTTTGCAACAGGAAATATAAGTATTAAAAATGGAATGGACGATCTGACTTATGCCTTCAGCACACCAAAATTTGATAAAGAAAACAAAATCCTTACAATTACTCCAAGAGGAAATGATTTATATAATTATGTCAGCAGTAAAAATGCACCTTTTATAACTGTAACAATTGCTTTGTCAGATAAAATTTCTATAAAAAAAGTCTCAGGTCAAACAGAATATACAATTCCGCTTAAACAGGATGAAAATTCAACCTTTACTGTAAAATATAATCCAAGAAAAGAATTAGAGCTTCCAGAAAAATATGATTTTTTTGCATCTACAACAGAAATTTCTTTACAGAACGTTCAAACCTTTAACGATACAGATGGTGTAAACTCTAATACAAAATATTCCAATATTGATCTTAGTGATTTTACAAATTCTCAGGCTTTATCTAACAGTACAACTGGCTCTGTATATATTTATGGACGTTATTATGACAAAGATTCTGGAGTTGCTTCTGTTGTATTGACAGTAAAGAAAACAAATGACAGAAAAGGTATTAAAGTTTCAGAACAAGCGCAGACAATTACATTTTTAAAAGATAATAACGATAGCTGGCAAATACCTTCATTTAATGGTAACGCAGTTATTACAGACAACGGAAGCTTTACAGAATTTGTTATAAAATATGATATTCCACATGATACAACAAAAGAATTTAATAATGACGGTGCATTTTATTTTACTGTTGAAGTTTCAGATGCGTGTTTAAATAAAGCAGAAACTATGGAAACATTCACCGCAATTAAAGATACTTTTGTTGATATGACAAATGTTGATGTATCTAATAGTTCCTGGTCTGTAAGTTCTGACCCTCTATCTGATGATGATATTTATAGCAAATTAAAATATATAAAGATAGAAAATGCTAATAAAAACATTTATTCAAATTTTAATGAAAGTCTCAATAATTTTACAGTTTCTTATACCAGTAATGGAATTCAAAAGACCGGAACAATGCTAGGTAGTGGATCTAGCAAATGGTACACACTTGAAATAGATAATAATGAAATTTCAGATTTAAAAATAACTATAACTGCAACAGATAAATTGGGAAATCAGGCTTCTAAAGATTTTTATTTTCCTCCAAAACCATTATCTGCTAAAGATGGTAAACTTGCAGTAATTCAACCAAGTCTGCAACATGTAACAGCTTATCGATACAGGCCACAGAATAATCCAACTTATTATGGATGTTACCTTCCCTATAAAGAGAGCAACACTGTTAATTTTTTATATAGCTACACAGGAGCTAATGATAGAGTCTTTTACCAAAATGGAAATCTTCTTGGTGATTTTATAACACTTTCCCCAAATCTTTATACAAAGTATTCACACGCAAGCCAAACTGTACCAGATGTTAAACTTGAATATACTAAAATTGAGGGAAATTTTATTTATTATGATATTTCCGTAGAATCTGAAGGCTATCAAAATGATTTTGACGATATATTTGTATTACTTTATGTTGCTGATACGACCAACACTACAGCTTTGCATTGTATAGGTAAAGGTTCAAGAAAAATTAGTGCTTGTTCAAATTTCTCTTCTCGTTTTTATAATTCTCCTGTTTATCTTACTGCATGGGCAACAAAGGATAATTACTATTACACTAAATTAACCAATCAGTCTGATCCTATCTATTTTTATTCAAAAGATCCTACTTCTTACACTACTAATTCTCAAGCACAAAAAAAATATCCGCCTATTAAAAATACAGAAGCTGGCCAAGGGCAATTATCAAATGCTCAACCAGATATCCAATATTTAACTTATGAGAATGTTAAAATTAATAATTTAAAATATCCTTTGGCTTTTGACTATTTTTGCTGTTCACGTGATGGAAATAACAATCCGACTTCTACAGCTCAAACTATGATTATTAACATAAATGATATTGAATATATTTATGATAATTCTGTATTTTCATTCACGGAAAATAATGATACAAAATTGAACTATTATATTCCAGTATGGGA
>JAILBH010000188.1 GCA_024681195.1 Treponema sp. | reverse complement strand
CTTAAAGAATATAATCATTCTAAACAATTTAATGGATAAATAAACACTATATACACTTTTATGGTAAGAGAGAAAATAGCAGATAGTATGAATACAATTAAACAGAATTACAGTGGAAAGGGGCAGGAATGGAAGTGCTATCAGTATTGCTATATTAGAGAAGATTATGAAAAGCCTTTGTCTGAACAATTGTCGTTTAAGCAGATCAAGACCGAGTTTTTGCAGAATCACCCAAAACAAAAAGCTTTCTTTGCTCAGTATATTACAGATTTTGATGTTTCTGAACCTACTGAGTGGTGGTTCACTATAAAAGATGATGCGTATGACTTGTCGAAACTGAATTCAAAGAAACGATACGAGATAACAAAAGCTCATAAATTTTGTTTGGCAGAAGAAATTAATCCTATCGAATGTATGGAAGAATTATTTGATGTCTATAAAGAATCTTTCTCTGCATATCCCGAAAAATATAGACCAAAAGAAATATTGTTTGAAGATTTTACAAAATATATTTACAAACTCCATGAATCTGAAAATAACGAGTTTTATGCGACAAGATTTATAGAGAATGGAAAATTGATTGGATTTTTGATAATTAATCACAAAGGAAAATATATAGGACTTGCTCAACAAAAAACAAATCCTATATTTGAAAAGTATAACAGTAATGCAAGTCTTATCGATTTTGTACTTACGAAATACAATGAAAAACTAAAACAGGAAGAAGTTGTATTTACAAATGGTAGCAGAAGTATAAAACACGAAACGAATTTCAATGCATACCTTGAAAAATACTTTGGTTTTAGAAAAGCATATGCAAAATTTCGGGTAGTATACTGTTTCCCATTCGGCATAATAGTAAAAATACTAAAACCTTTCAGAAAACTATTGGAGCATTCAAACAATCCATTTTTATATAACATCTATTGTGTGTTAAAAATGGATTCTTTCGCAAATAAATAACTTTTAAGGAAAAACACATGACACGTTTTTTTGACATTCTATTATCAGGACTGGCACTACTAGTACTTTTTCCGTTTATGCTTCCGATTATAATCGGTTTAAAACTGACTGGAGAGCATGATATTTTTTATTTGCAGGAACGAATCGGTAAGGGGGGAAAGCCTTTTAAAGTATTTAAGTTTGCCACTATGATGCGTAACTCTGCAAATATGAAAGGTGGACTTGTTACATTAAAGGATGATCCTCGTATTCTACCTATGGGAAAATTTCTGCGTAAGACCAAAATCAGCGAACTTCCACAGTTGATAAATATTTTTATTGGAAATATGAGTGTTATTGGTTATCGTCCATTCGTAAAAAAACACTACGATTTATATTCCGATGAGGTAAAATCTCAGATTAACAAAATTGTTCCCGGTTTGAGCGGGATTGGTTCTGTAGTTTTTCGGGATGAAGAAGATATTCTTCATACAGTAGAAGACCCAAACAATGTTCATGATAACATAATTACACCATACAAAGGGCAACTTGAATGCTGGTATGTTGAGCACAGGAATGTAGCAAATTATTTCAAGTTGATTTTTGCAACACTTTTGGTTGTGTTTAATCCAAAATCAAAAGCATGGCAGAAGTGGTTCAAAGATTTACCACCTGTGCCAGAGAATTTGAGAAAATATATTGATTTATAATTTAGGAGATTTCTATGGCAGATTTTTCAAAAATCACAGACTATATTAAATCGTTGTATCCGGAAATGGATCCAGTTCTTTTGCATTGTCCTCAGTTTTTAGGGAATGAAAAAAAATATCTGAATGAGTGTATTGATACAAAGTTTGTTTCGTATGTAAGCCATTTTGTAACCGATATGGAAAATCAGATTAAAAAACTGACTGGTGCAAAATGTGCGGTCGCAATGGTTAGCGGAACTGAGGCTTTACATATGGCTCTTGTAGCGGCAGGTGTTAAGCAAGGAGAAGAAATTGTAACTCAGCCTTTGACATTTGCTGCTACTTCTGCTGTTATCGTCAATTGTGGTTCAATTCCTGTTTTTATTGATGTAGACCGAGATACTATGGGAATGTCTCCAACTTCACTGAAAAAATTTCTAGAAAAGAATACGAAACAAGAGAATGGCAAGTGTGTTAACAAAAAAAGTGGACGTGTAATTTCGGCATGTATCCCTATGCACACATTCGGTCATCCATGCCGTATAGATGAAATTCGTTTAATCTGCGATGAGCATAATATTATGTTGATTGAAGATTCAGCAGAATCTGTTGGTTCCTTTTATAAAAATAAACATACTGGCACATTCGGTAAAGTTGGTATTTTAAGCTTCAATGGAAACAAAACGCTTACAACTGGTGGCGGTGGAATGCTTATTACCGATGATGACGAGCTTGCTGCTCGTGCAAAATATCTTTCTACGACAGCAAAAGAGCCCGCAAAGTGGGGCTACTACCACAAAGAAGCTGGTTGGAATTTACGTATGCCTGGAGTTAATGCTGCAATCGGTGCAGCACAGCTTGAATACTTTGATAAAATAATTGAAAACAAGCGCGAAACTGCAGAAATGTACAAAAGGTTCTTTAAAGAGTTAGGTATTCCTTTCGTTACAGAAACTGAAAACAGCAGGGCAAACTACTGGCTTAATGCAATCTTCTTGAAAGATCGAGCTGAGCGTGAAGAATTTCTGGAATTTACAAATAGTAATGGAGTGCAGACCCGACCTATATGGACACTGATGTATAAGATGCCTCCATATGAAAAGTATGAGCGCACAGAAATGCCAAATGCAGAATGGTTGGAAGATCATTTGGTTAATATTCCTAGTAGTGTGAGAACAAGTTTGTAATACTTTTTAGGGGATAAAAAAATGACTGTAAATAAAATTGCAGTAGCTGGAACAGGCTACGTTGGACTATCGTTGGCGACACTTCTTGCACAACACAATAATGTGGTAGCTGTAGATGTAGTTCAAGAAAAAGTTAATTTACTTAACCAAAAAAAGTCTCCAATTCAAGATAAAGAAATAGAAGATTTTCTTGCTAATAAAGATTTGAATCTTATCGCAACTACAGATGCTACGGATGCTTATAAAGATTCTGATATAGTAATTATAGCTACTCCGACTAATTATGATCCAAAACTGAATTTTTTTGATACAAAGTATGTTGAGCAGGTTATTGAATTGGTTTTGGATGTAAATCCAAATGCTATCATGGTTATTAAATCAACAATACCTGTCGGTTATACAATTAGAGTTCGAGAAAAATATAATACTAGAAATATTATTTTTGCTCCAGAATTTCTTCGAGAAAGTAAGGCCTTGTATGATAATCTTTACCCAAGTCGAATTGTTGTTGGAACAGATTTAAATGATGAACATCTTGTAGATGCTGCAAAAACTTTTGCCAGACTTTTGCAGGAAGGCGCTATAAAAAAAGATATTCCAACATTGTATATGGGTATTACCGAAGCAGAAGCTGTAAAGCTTTTTGCAAATACATATCTGGCTCTTCGTGTTAGTTATTTTAATGAACTAGATACTTACGCAGAAATTAAAGGGCTTAATACTAAATCAATAATTCAGGGGGTATCTTTAGACCCTCGTATTGGCGATTTTTATAACAATCCTTCATTTGGTTATGGTGGATATTGTCTTCCAAAAGATACGAAACAATTACTTGCCAATTATAATGATGTTCCACAGAATCTTATAAGTGCTATTGTTATGTCAAATACAACACGTAAAGATCATATTGCTCAAATGGTTTTAGATAAGAATCCTAAGAAAGTAGGTATTTTCCGACTTACTATGAAAAGCAATTCTGACAACTTTCGTGCCAGTGCAATTCAGGGGGTCATGAAGCGTATCAAAGCAAAGGGAATTGAAGTAGTAGTTTATGAGCCAACTTTGAAAGACGATTATTTCTTCAATTCAATTGTGGAAAGGGATTTGTCGAAATTTAAAGCAGAATGTGATGTAATTATTGCAAACCGTAATTCTGAAGAATTGACTGATGTGTCTACAAAAGTATACACCCGGGATCTGATGGGTAGGGATTAGAATTGTCTATATGACGATATTATTTTTGATATAAATCTATTTAATAAATAATGAATAAGGAAAATAATCATGCAAGATAACATTTTACCATTAATAGGAAGAACCGCCCCTCTTTTTGAAAAAGATATTTCCGTAAACGAAGCATACTTAAGCGAAACAATTCGCAATTCCCGCTTTCTAGTAATCGGTGGTGCCGGAACAATAGGTTCTGCAATCTGTCGAGAGCTTTTTGCTCGTAATCCAAAAGTTTTGCATGTTGTTGACATTAGCGAAAACAACATGGTTGAGTTGGTTCGTGATATTCGTTCGTCTGTTGGTTATGGCGACGGTGAGTTTGCAACTTTTGCTCTGGACTGTGGCAGCGACATTTTCCGTGCTTTTATAAATGAACAAAAAAAACGCATTGGTGGTTATGATTATGTTTTTAATACCAGTGCCTTAAAGCATGTGCGCAGCGAGAAAGATCCTTACACTCTTATGCGTATGATTGATACAAACATTTTTAATACCGACAGCACAATGCTCATGGCAAAAGAATGTGGAGCAAAGAAATATTTTTGTGTTTCTACAGACAAAGCTGCAAACCCTGTAAACATGATGGGGGCCAGCAAACGCATTATGGAATTCTTCCTTAATCGTCGTTCTGTTGAAATGCCTGTTAGTACAGCTCGCTTTGCAAATGTTGCATTTAGTGATGGCAGCTTGCTTTATGGTTTTAATCGCCGTTTAGACAAGAATCAGCCATTAAGTGCACCAAACGATGTACGCCGTTATTTTGTTACTCCAAAAGAAGCCGGACAACTTTGTGTAATGTCTTGTCTTCTTGGTGAAAACCGCGATGTATTCTTCCCAAAACTTGATCACGATTTGAATCTTGTAACATTCAGCAGTATTGCCGAAAAATATCTTCGTAATCTTGGTTATGAGCCAGTACAGTGTGCAACGGAAGATGAAGCACGTAGTTGTGTAAACGAACTTAAAGCAAAACATCAGTACCCTGTATACTTCTTTAAGAGTGACACCACCGGTGAAAAAGACTTTGAAGAGTTCTACACAGATAAAGAAACTTTAGTAATGGATAAGTTTGATTCCCTTGGAATTATTAAAAATCCAGTAGACTATGATGAAGAAAAACTTGAGTATTTCACTAAAATAATCGCAGCCTGCAAACAAAAAGGTGAATGGAGTCGTGGAGAACTTATAGACTTGTTTAACTATATGATTCCTAACTTCAATCATAAGGAAACTGGCAAATTCCTGGATGGGAGAATGTAAATAAAAAATGAATAAGTATCTCATAACTGGTTACGCTGGTTTTGTCGGGTATCATTTTCTAGACTATCTAAATAGAATAGCAAAAGAAAAGA
>JAILBH010000096.1 GCA_024681195.1 Treponema sp. | reverse complement strand
GGAAGAGTTTACCCACAAAGAACTTCCATGGCTCAAAGCAAGAGAAGGCCTTTCGCAAGATGAACCGTCAACCAGAATTATCGACAACGACCTCATCTTTGAATATTACACCAGCATCAAAAATAAATACAATATTGTTTCTCTCCCCGACATCCAAACCTATATCGATAAACTCTGGTAAAAAAGTGGGAGGAGCGAGTTTTGCAAACCTTCGATTTTTATCGAATGCAAAACTCGGTAGTGAGCGATAGCGAACGTACAACGCCCTATATATGATTCAGTCCTTTCTTGTTTTCTTAATCCATTTCCTAAGTACAAAAAATGCTTTTGGGCTAAAAAGAATAAAAAGGTAAAGAATCTTGTTGCGGGGGTTTAAGAGGTGGTAGTTCTGGCGGAAGAGAGAGGCTATGACAGGGCGGCTGGATTTGAAAAAGGTGTCGCCGGCAAGGCATGAATGCGCGAAGGAGAGGAACATGCAGTAGAGGCCGGAGTTGAACAAGTCGTTTATAAAAAGATTTGGAGGAAGAACCTGCATTTGTTTTTTGTAGAAGTCTAAGATTTTTACATAGCTTTCAAAATGAGGTTTGGCAAAGTTATTGGTTATGGAAGCAGGATTATTGCGGTAAAGATAATAAGGCTTTTGAAAAACATTTACTTTAAGACCGGGCTTGGCAAATAAAAGGCGTGGGAACCATTCCATATCTTCAAAATAAATGCCGGGATAAAAGAAAAGAGAATGTTCTGTAAAAAAATCGCGGCGAATTGCAAAGGTCCAGGCAGCCATATATAAATTATTCTTTCTTACAAAGCAAATAAATTCATCAGGGCTAAGGCAAAGGTTATCTTCCAAAGGAGGTTTAAAATTAAAGCTTGTTTGATCATTATTAAACTTAACAGAACCGGAACAATAAATCACAGGCGAGAGAGCCCCGGCTGTTTCAATATATTCTACAAGCCGCTCAAACGCCTGATTATCACAAAGTTTATCATCACTGTCTATGAACAAAAGATAATCCCCGGTAGCAGCTCTTATGCCACAGTTACGGGCTTCACTCAAGCCTTTGTTTGACTGATGAATCACTTTTACACGGCTGTCTTTTGCAGCATACTCATCACAAATTGCAGGGCAGGAATCCGGGGAACCGTCATCAACAAGAATGATTTGGAGATTTTTATAAGACTGACAAAGAATTGAATCAAGGCATTCGTTTATATATTTCTGGACATTATAAACCGGCACAATTACCGAAAAAAAAGGATTATCGTTTACCATAATTATCTTTCAGTCTGCTGCTTTGTAAATTTTTCTTTGAGCAGGTTTATAATATAATAAAAATCTTTATTTTTAAATAGAAATGACAAAATTAAATAAAAAAGTATTCCGGCAAAAATCTGCATAAGAAGAACAAAAATATCAGGCATATTGATTTTTCCAAGGGCCCAGACTGCGGCACCCATTATGGCAGACATAAAAAAAGAAGCTTTTACATCCCAAAGCTGCTGCCAGAAGCTGTAATTAATCAGGCGGCGGTTTGGAAAGGCATCTACAAACAAGGCAAAGTATGCATAAAGGGCAACGCAAAGGGCAAGAAAAAGCGGACTTACTCTGGCTGCAAGAATTACAACCGCAAGTAAAACAGGCTTTTTTATAAACTCAATTCCAAGCAGAATATCAGAGCGGCCGCAGGCTTTAATAATCTGAAGGTTAATGCTGCTCAGTAAAAGTGTAATTCCCTGAATACAAAAAATCTGAACATATGGAATTGACAACTCCCATTTTTGACCGAATAAAAGAGGCACAAGGCGGGGAGCAACAGCAGCCAGCCCAAAAAGCATGGGCATAAGAAGATAATTTCCAAGACTGACTGAGCGCCTAACACTTGCCTTCATTTTTTCTCTGTCATCCTGATATTTTGAAATTGCCGGGAACAAAACAGATTCGAGTGTAGAAGTAATGCTGCCTGTAACAAGCCCCGGAAGCCTTTCGCCCTGATTATAATAACCAAGCTTGGTTGGAGAATATCTGGCACCAACTACAAGATTGCTCAGACGGTTAAAAAAAGTTCCCGCAAGATAGGAACACATGATTTTCCAGCCATAATTAAAAAGAGCCTTTAAGCGATCAAAACTAAAGCAAAGCCGCGGCCGCCAGCTAACAGTAATAAAAAGAATGATTGTGTCTATAAAAGGATTTGTCAAAAGCTGAGCAACAAGAGCCCATACCCCTGCCCCCTTAAAGGCAAGAGCAATTCCAACAATCCCGGAAACAAAGGTTCCAAAAAAAGTTGCAAAAAAGAATTTTCTGAATATCATCTGGCGGGAAACATAAGCCTGCTGCACGCAATTTACTGAAGAGATAAAAAACTTAATTCCCGTTACGCGTATAACAGGAGTCAAAAGTTCATTTTTATAAAGCCCCGTAATCAAAGGCGCCGCAAAAAACACCGCCGCATACAAAAGCGTGGCCAGCACAAGGCTTGCATAAAAGGCAGTAGAAAAATCAAGCTCATCGGCTTCTTTTTTTTGAATAAGTGCTATAGAAAAACCGCTGGTAATTAAAATATCTACAACCGCCACAAAAACATTTACAATTGCAATGAGTCCAAACTCCTCCGGCATCAAAAGCCTTGCCAACACAACTGTTACAATAAAAGTAACAGCCTGAGCACAAATACGTTCCAGCATTCGCCAGAAAAAGCCAGAGACGGTTTTGTTTTTTAAGCTTTCATGAGAAGTGGAATTTTGCATGCACTAAAAGTGTAGCATTATTTTGAAGGGAGGACAATTAGAAGGGAGATTTAAATTACATTTTTGTTAAATCGACAGAACATAAAGAATGAGGGTAGAGCCCCACAAGGCCCCCCATAGATGTTTGTGTAGAAAGCAAATAAAAAGCACCCAACTAGGGGTGCTCGTATCATCCGAGATGACCACTGAGGTTATTATCCAAAGATTCACTCAGCATTTCACTGTAAAGATAATGCACAAAACTACTATTGTCAAGTAGAATTGTCACATTTTCCATTTATTAATATCAGGTTCACCCATACGTTTCAAAAGTTTGTCTGCAATTTCCAAGCGATTAATTAAGTACATATTTCTATTAAATTCAGCAATTTCTTTTGTTATAGTATCTATGTTGCAAAATTTTGCAATAATCTTAAGCAAGTCAAAATAAGAAAGATGCTTATGTGTACAATTAATTGATTGCTTAAGTTCTTTATAATTGTTTAGATCGGCAGCCCCAAGAAGCTTGAACCTTGTAATAAGTTCAAGATGAGCACAACAATTTCTTGCATATTTTAATGTATGAAGAATCTGTTGGAACATTGCATCATCATTCAATGTTAATCCAAAGTCCTTCAGAACTTTATCTTTTACAATATCTTTTTGAAAACAATATGTAAAATACAAATCACCAAAACTAAAATCTTTAATGATTACCCAAAATGGAGGTCTATTATAGGTTCTTATATAATCCTTATCACGTTTTTTGCTTTCAACAAAACCAAGTTTTATAGTTCCATTTGGCATCTGTAATTCAATGTATCTTGAATCTGAGTACAAAACTGACTTGCAAAGTTATGTGCAAGAGAGGTTCTTAATCTTGCTTCAATTTCAAAAATCTTTTTCAATGTGAGAATTCTGATTTCTGTATCAAACTTATAAATATTATAAAAATCTTCAAAGAAAACATTGTCATAGATTTTTGGATTCATTGTTTTCAGGAGTATATTTTCAGTACCATTGATGATGTCAAAATAGTTGAACTTTTTAAGCAGATTTTTAGCTTCTGATTCATTATTAAAAACCAGATTTCGTGATTTGAGTAATAAAACCTGTTCATCAATAGTTTTAAACTGTTTATCATTAGCCATATACAATATTTTATCAGATTTATAAGAAAAAAAGAAGATTATCCCACACCAACCACCCTACGCCTCAAACGAAAGAGGCGATGGCCGCACAACGCCTCTTACTGATTGTTTATCCTATCCAATTTCCATCTAAATCAAAATAATTGTCATCTTCATCAAATGCCGGGTGCTTACCATCCTTTTCGCTCAAAAGAGGATTTACATCCGGGGCAACCGATTTCCAGTCTATGCCAATGGCGGGGTCGTTCCACATCAGGCCGCCCTCGCCGTGGGGGTCGTAAAAGTCGGTGCATTTGTAGGTAAAAATCGCTTCGTCCGAAAGCACATAAAACCCGTGCGCAAACCCTTCAGGAATGTAGAACATGTTTTGTTTTTCGGAGTCTAGGATTACGCCATAGTATTTGCCAAAGCTAGCGGAGCCTTTACGCAGGTCAACCGCAACATCATAAACCCTGCCCTGCAAAGCGCGCACAAGCTTCCCCTGCGGATGCTGTGTTTGAAAGTGAAGCCCGCGGAGAACCCCCTTTGAAGATTTAGATTGATTGTCCTGAACAAATTTCATCGTAAGCCCGGTAGCAAAAAAGTCGCGCTCGCTGTAAGTTTCAAGAAAGTACCCGCGTGCATCCCCAAAAATCTTTGGCTGGATTTCGTAGAGGCCTTTTATCTCGGTGCCGTCGGCGAGGGTACAGGTTTTAAATTCGAATGCCATTTTTTCACCACTCAAAATAATTGGATTTTTTTATGTGAATATTATATCTTTGGGGAATGGGGTGTGTCAAATGGAAGGCTTTAGGGCAGAGCCCCGCCCTACGTCTCAAACAAAAAAGGATTTGCTCGTTGAGCAAATCCTTTTTCGTTTTCGCCTACCCTACCCAGCGGGCTCAAACGCCGCCCGCAACGCCTGCTTGATATACTTCTTTACTCTACCGTTACCGACTTAGCCAAGTTTCTTGGTTTATCAGGATCAAAACCGCGCTGGATGGCGCAATAGTATGCAAACATCTGGGCTGGAATAACTGTAAGAAGGCTGGCTAGGGTTGGAGAGCATTCTGGAATCTTAAAGATTTCATCAGTCTTTCCGTCAAAGGCGCCGGATTCATCTGGGGTTATTACAAGAACTGTGGCGCCACGGCTGCGGACCTCTACCATGTTGGAGCCAATTTTTTCATAAAGGCTTGGCTCGCTGGCAATGGCTACTACCAGAGTTTGCGGGTCAATCAACGCAATTGGACCGTGTTTAAGTTCACCTGCGGCAAAGGCTTCGGAGTGCATATAGGAAACTTCCTTAAGTTTAAGAGCACTTTCCAAGGCGGTGGCGCTGTCAAACTGGCGGCCTATGTAGAAAATCTTTGTTTTGTTGAACTGTTTGCTGGCAAACTTTTGGATAACGTCCTGGCCGTCAAGAATCTGTTGAACTTTACCGGGGATACTTTCCAGTTCCAAAAGAAGCTTTGTAGTTTCTTCTTCAGAAAGAGTTCCGCGCAGTTTACCGGCTTTTATTGCCAATAAGAAAAGACACAAAACCTGGCTTGTATAGGCTTTAGTAGAAGCAACTGCAATTTCAGGTCCTGCAAGAGTATAGATAACATCATCAGCTTCACGGCTAACGGTGGAACCTACGCAGTTTGTAATGGCAATAATTTTAAGTCCCTGCTTTTTGGCAAGACGCATTGCGCTCAAGGTATCAGCTGTTTCACCAGATTGGGAAACAACAATAAAGATGTCATCTTTTTCTAGAATAGGATCTCTATAACGGAATTCAGAAGCAACATCTACATCAACCTTTATGCGCGCAAGCTTTTCAAAGGCATATTTAGCAACAACTCCGGCATGGTAGGCTGTACCACAGGCAGTAATTACAACACGCTTTGCCTTGAGCCAGGAATCGTCCATATCATTTTCTTCAAAATAAACATCGGTAGGAACACCCTTTCCGTCCTTAACAATGCGAGGGCGCATAGTATTCAAAAGACCCTTTGGTTGCTCATGAATCTCTTTAATCATAAAGTGAGCATAACCACCTTTCTCGGCAGCATCCATATCCATGTCTACATGGCTTGGCTTTTTAATAATCTTTTCGCCTTCAAAGTTGTAAAGGTTTACATGGTCTGTATAAAGAACCGCAATTTCTTTTTCATCAAGATAGTAAACATCTCGGGTGTATTCCAAAAGGGCCGGAACATCAGAAGCAATAAAGTTTTCACCTTTGCCAAGACCAACTACAAGAGGGCTTTCCTTTCTTGCACAAATAATTCTGTCAGGATAATCCTTGCATATAACTCCAAGCGCAAAAGAACCTTCAAGCGTATTCAAGGTTTTTATAATTGCATTAAAAAGGTCTTTTTCTTTTTTGTAAAACTGATCAATAAGGTGAACAATAACTTCGGTATCTGTCTGGGACTGAAAAACAATCCCCTTTTCCTGAAGCTTTACTTTTAATTCTGCATAGTTTTCGATAATACCGTTATGAACAATAGAAATAGTATTATCCATATTGGTATGAGGATGACTGTTTGTATCGCTAGGCTCCCCGTGAGT
>JAILBH010000081.1 GCA_024681195.1 Treponema sp. | reverse complement strand
AACTTCAATTCTTTTATCGCTCATAAGCGGTATAATTCTTACTACAATAGGAGTTTGCTTTACAAGGTTTATCCTTAAGCTCATGCAGTCACCTCCGAAGGTCTTAGAACTTGCGGCAGTTTATCTTAAAATCTATTTTGGCGGCATTACAGCCTCTATGATTTACAACTTTGGTAGTGCCCTCTTGCGTTCCAAGGGAGATACAAAACGTCCGCTTTACATACTTTTTGCTGCAGGACTTATAAACCTGTGCCTGAATCTTGTTTTTGTAATCCGTTTTAAACTTGATGTAGCCGGAGTAGCATGGGCAACTGTCATTTCTCAATGCTTTGCGGCCGCCTGCGTTATATTTTTGCTTGTAAAAGAGGAATCTGCCTTTCACTTGAATATAAAAAAGCTCAAAATTGATACCCATATTCTTGCCAAAATTGTAAAAATCGGCTTACCGGCAGGCTTTCAGGGAATTATGTTTTCTTTTTCAAACGTAATAATTCAGTCTTCGGTAAATTCCTTTGGAGCAACCCTTGTAGCAGGAAATGCCGCTGCCGTAAACCTGGAAGGCTTTGTTTACACTGCAATGAACGGATTTTCTCAAGGCTCGTTGACCTTCTGTTCACAGAATATGGGTGCCCGCCGCCCGGACCGCATTAAGAAGGTTGTGTGGATTTCTCAAGCCTGTATTTTTATAATTGGAAACGCGCTGAGCCTTCCTATGCTTGCCTGCGGTCGTTCTCTTATAGGAATATTTTCCAAGAGCCCCGATGTTATAGAAATGGGCATGAGCCGCCTTGTAGTCATTTTTACCACCTATTGCCTTTGCGGCATGATGGACGGCATGGCCAACTGTATCCGAGGAATCGGCCACTCCCTGACCCCAACAATTTCCTCATTGGTAGGTGCCTGCCTTTTCCGCATAATCTGGCTCTTTACCATCTTCCAGATTCCGCAATTCCATACGCCGTTTATGATTTTCATCACATATCCAATTAGCTGGATACTTACCTATGAAGCAAATATCATCTGTTATAATATTTATATGAAAAGAATAACGGTATAAAAATTATAAATATACATTTGAAAAACAAAAATACGCGAGGGAGCAAAACGGGGGACAAAATGACTCTGACTGTTGATGCCGCGGTAGCGGCAGTCAATAGTTCCATTGCAACAGTCAGCGTCAAGCCGGCTAGCCGGCGCTTTTGGCCCCCGTTTTGTGACTGGGAGCCAATATTTAATAATATTTGTAATCCCCAGACACTGATACAGGTCAGTTCAACATAATGACAAAAGAACTCAAATTCATTATAATTTTTGACAATATTTTAAATGCTTTTATTAAGGAGGAAGACAGAATGAAAGCAATTGAACTAGAAAAGGCCTATGAGCCAAAGTCCTTTGAGGACAGAATTTACAACGAGTGGGAAAGCAAAGGCTATTTTAAACCAGCCAGTGATGAGGCTTCTCCTGTACATGAACAGTATAAGTGCCAGTGTGCAGACTGCAACAAGAAAACCAATTTATATTCTGTCGTCATTCCTCCTCCAAATGTAACCGGTGTCCTGCACATGGGACACGGTCTTAATAACACTCTGCAGGATATTGTTGTTCGTTACCATCGTATGAAGGGTGATAATACTCTGTGGGTAACTGGTACCGATCACGCAGGTATTGCAACTCAGAATGTTGTTGAACGTCAGCTTAAAAAAGAAGGTCTTACCCGCAATGATCTTGGCCGCGAAAAGTTTCTTGAAAGAACCTGGCAGGTTAAGGAAGATCATCATACTACAATCGTTAAACAGCAGAAAAAGCTTGGTAACTCTACTGACTGGGAACGCGAACGTTTTACTTATGATGAAGGCTTAAGTGGAGCTGTTAGAGATGTATTTGTTACTCTTTATGAGCGCGGACTTATGTATCGTGGTAAACGCCTTGTAAACTGGTGTCCTCGTTGTGGTACAGCTTTGGCCGATGATGAAGTTGACCACGAAGATACCCAGGGTGCAATGTATCACATCTATTATGAATATGCAGACGGCTCTGGTAAAATCGAAGTTGCTACAACCCGTCCTGAAACCTTCTTTGGTGATACAGCTGTTGCCGTAAACCCAAGTGATGAGCGCTATACAAAGCTTGTTGGCAAAATGCTCAAGCTTCCATTAACAGGAAAAGAAATTCCAATCATTGCAGATGACTACGTAGATAAAGAGTTTGGAACCGGTATGGTAAAGATTACTCCTGCTCATGACCCTAACGACTGGGAAGTAGGAAAGAGACATAACCTCGAAGTAGTAAATCTTCTTACTCCAGACGGACGCATGAACGAAAATGTTCCTGAAAAATACCGCGGACTCAAACCTGAACAGGCACGCGCTCTTGTAATAGAAGATTTAACAGAAGCTGGTCTTTTTAAAGGTGAAGAAAAAATGGTTCACTCTGTTGGTCACTGTTACCGCTGTAAAACTGTAGTTGAACCATATCTTAGCGACCAGTGGTTTGTAAAGATGAAGCCTCTTGCAGATAAGGCTCTTGCTGCCTGGAAGGCTGGGGAAATTCAGTTCTTCCCTCAGAAGTGGGAAAATACCTACGAGCAGTGGCTTGTTAATATCCGTGACTGGTGTGTAAGT
>JAILBH010000183.1 GCA_024681195.1 Treponema sp. | reverse complement strand
GTCAATCTGGTGTTCATTGTAATTGAGTCCAAAAATATGAATCTTTTCTGTAAAGTGATCAAAGATGATATAGATGTGGCCTACAATAAAAAGACTTTCAGGAATATTTAGTTCATCCTTCTGTTCAAAAAAACTGATGTTGTCGCAGCGTTTTGCAAACTCATAACTTAAATATCCAAGTCCACTGGCGGGAAGTGGAAGGTCATTAAGAGGACGGCCCGGTGGTAAAACATTTTCGCTTGCAATATAAAGAAGCGCATCAAGGATATCAGGAGTTTTTTCGCGGCCAAGAGCATCAAGGCTTTTTTCTCCCTGCATTGCTGCATACATATCAAAGGGTTTTTCTGTTCCATTGATGATGAGTGAGATTTTTTCTTCATCCTGTTTGATTTTGAAGGCTTCTTCTGTCATCAAAATTGAATAGCGTTCACGGCCTTTTGCAAAGCTTGCCGATTCCAGAATTGCTTTGGCACCAATCTTCTTTGCAAGGTGATAAGGTGTGTATCGCGAGTTAGAAACGCATTTATATGTAAAGTCTGTTCGTTTATTCATACTTGTTCCTCTATAATTGGTTTTTAACATGTTACTATAAATAGTAACATGTTACTATGTAAAGAAACATACTATAAACGATTGTTTCTGTCAATAGAAACAATTATAATAAATTGTTATATTTGAGGAGGGGATATAAAAAGGCCCTTCGACAGGCTCAGGGTCCGCAAGGTTCGGGGTCCCTGAGCTTGTCGAAGGGCTTATGATTGTGTCATTCCCGGGCTTGACCCGGGAATCTCTATTTAACAACAATATTCACAAGCTTATTCGGCACAACAATAGTCTTTACAACTTCATGACCGTCTGTAAACTTCTTTACGCCGTCAAGAGTGAAAGCTTTTGTTTTAAGTTCTTCCTGGTCGGTATTTGGTGAAGCCATAAACTTGTCGCGGAGCTTGCCGTTTACCATTACTACAATCTGAACTTCGTCGTCCTTTGCAAAGTCGGCATTTACTGTTGGCCATGCTTCGTAAGCAATTGTCTTGGTGTTACCAAGCTTTGACCAGAGCTCTTCGCCAAGGTGTGGTGCGTAAGGTGAGAGAACCTTTACAAAATCAGCCCACATAGCCTTTGGAACTTCAGGAAGCTTAGAAATTTCATTGATGAAAATCATCATCTGGCTTATGGCTGTGTTAAAGTTGAGTGTTGCTGTATCATCAGTTACCTTTTTGATTGTCTGAGCAAAGGTTTTGCGTGCGCTCAGAAGAGCCTTGTCTTCGAGTTTTCCTGAAATATCAATGTCTGCCATTGGCTTTTCGCTTACAGCCCAGACTTTTTCAAGGAAGCGGTGAATACCAACGATACCCTGGGTTGCCCAAGGCTTAGACATAGTCAAAGGTCCCATGAACATTTCGTACATACGTACAGAGTCTGCACCGTAGGCTTTAATTTCGTCATCAGGGTTTACAACGTTTTTCAAAGACTTAGACATCTTTGCAACAATCTGTTCAAGCTCTTCGCCTGTGGCTTTTTCGTAGTATTTACCGTCTTCGCGCTGTTCAACTTCATCAACAGGAACAAGAGTCTTGTTTTTGCGCTGGAAGGCAAAAGAAGTAATCATACCCTGGTTGATCAGGCGCTGGAACGGTTCTTTTGTAGAAACTACACCAATATCATACAAAACCTTGTGCCAGAAGCGGGCATAGAGCAGGTGGAGTACTGCGTGTTCAGCACCACCAATGTAAAGGTCTACAGGCATCCAGTATTTTTCTTTTTCCGGAGCACAGAATTGTTTATCGTTGTGAGGGTCCAGATAGCGCAGGTAGTACCAGCAGCTTCCGCCCCACTGAGGCATTGTATTTGTTTCGCGTTTGGCAGCTCCGCCACATTTTGGACACTTGCAGTTTACCCAGGAATCAATTGAAGCAAGTGGAGACTCGCCGGTTCCTGTTGGCTGGTAAGTTTTAACTTCCGGCAAAGTCAGAGGCAGTTCTTCTTCCGGTACCGGTACTGTACCACAAGTTGGACAGTGTACCAGAGGAATTGGTTCTCCCCAATAGCGCTGACGGCTGTAGATCCAGTCGCGGAGTTTATAGTTAATAGCTTTGCGGCCAACCTTCTTTTCTGTAAGCCATTCAAGCATTTTGTTAATGGCATCCTGCTTGTTTAAGCCGTCAAGGAATTCAGAGTTTACGTGGATTCCGTCTTCTGTCCAGGTCTGCTGTTGTACGTCAACTTCGCTCTTCAATACTTCGATGATTGGCAGGTTGAATTTCTTTGCAAATTCCCAGTCGCGGTCATCATGAGCAGGTACAGCCATAATTGCACCTGTACCGTAAGAAATCAAAACGTAGTCTGCAATCCAGATTGGAATGAGCTTTCCGTTTACAGGGTTTATTGCATAGCTTCCGCTGAATACACCCGTTTTATCTTTTGCAAGGTCTGTACGTTCAAGATCAGACTTCTTTGCAGCTTCTTCCTGATATTTCTTTACAGCATCAGCCTGTTCAGCAGTTGTGATTTGAGGAATAATTTTGTGCTCAGGACTAACAACCATGTAAGTTGCACCAAACAAAGTATCACAGCGGGTTGTGTAAACTGTAAGCTTATTGTCTGTAGGCTTTCCGTCCTTGTCAGCAACAGTAAATACAACTTCGGCACCTGTAGATTTTCCAATCCAGTTGTGCTGCATTGCTTTTACGCTTTCAGGCCAGTCAAGTCCATCAAGGTCATTGTCCAGGCGGTCTGCGTATTCTGTAATTTTTAAAATCCACTGGCGGATTGTTTTGTGAGTAACTTCTGCACCACAGCGGTCACACTTTCCGTCCTTTACTTCCTCGTTTGCAAGTCCGGTCATACAAGATGGACACCAGTTGATTGGAGTCTGTGCTTCGTAAGCGAGTCCCTTTTTGTACAGCTGAAGGAAAATCCACTGGGTCCATTTGTAATAATCTGGTTCACAGGTAGATACGCAGCGGTCCCAGTCATATGAGAATCCCAGAGACTTAATCTGCTGGGTAAAATGTTCAATATTTGCGTTGGTTGTTGTCTTTGGATGAGTTCCTGTTTTAATTGCATAGTTTTCTGCAGGAAGACCAAAGGCATCGTAACCCATTGGGTGAAGTACGTTATATCCATTCATACGTAGGTAGCGGCAGTAAATATCTGTTGCGGTATATCCTTCCGGATGTCCAACGTGAAGACCCGCAGCGCTTGGGTATGGGAACATGTCCAATACATACATGCGTTTTTCCGGAGGGAATTTTTCATCCTCGTTTACCTTAAAAGTTTTGTTTTCGTCCCAAAATTTCTGCCATTTTGGTTCAATTTGTTCGAATGGATACTTTGACATAATAGCCTCACAATTTATTGGGGGGCGATTAAACGGACATGTCAAGACTTTAAGCTAAGCGTGTCTTGTCGTGGACGTATTAAAGAACCCCTGCAAAATAATGCCACCATTATAGTAAAAAATTGCATTAGTGAAAATAGGGCTCAAAATAATCATGTCATTGCGCAATGACATGTTTTATTTCACAAACTGTAATGCTATGATATAATTTACTAAAATATGGAACAGACAGACACCCTTCTAAACGGCAACAAAATTATCCAGGATTCTTCGGCTTTTATGTTTGGTATAGACGCTGTGCTGCTTGCTGAGTTTGCATGCAGTGGCGTACGTTCTGGTGACACAGTAGCAGATCTTGGTACCGGTAACGGCATTCTTCCGCTTTTGATGGAGAAGGGGTGTAAGGCTGCTCATTTTACAGGGCTTGAGATTCAAAAAAAATCTGTGGAACTGGCACGGCGCAGTGTAGAACTCAACTCGCTGACAGACAAAATTGACATTGTAGCGGGCGACCTGAAAAACGTTGCTACACTTTTTCCTAAACACAGTTTTAATGTAGTAGTGTCAAATCCCCCTTATGCGCTTGTAAGTCAGGGCAAGCAGAACCTGCGTGATGAAAAGACAATTGCACGTCACGAAGTTTTATGTACGATTGAAGATGTTGTAGCGGCTGCAGATTTTCTGCTTCATACTCACGGAAAATTTTTTATGATTCACAGACCGGAGCGGTTGGCGCAGATTTTTGAATCACTGGCACGACACTCCCTTGAACCAAAGCAGCTGCAGTTTATTCAGCCGTTTGAAGATGAGGGTGCAAATCTTGTTTTGATCGAAGCGCGAAAAAATGCACAGCCGGGAATAAAAATGCTCCCGACTGTAAATGTGCGCAATTCTAGAACAGTTTCTTAAAGGCAGACTTTGCAGCGTCGGCTGCCTTGTCTTTGGCATCGTTTACTGCTTTATCTGCTGCAGCCTTTGCCTTGCCAACTGCGGCTTCTTCAAGTTCACGTCGTTTTGCTTCAATCTTGTTGTAAAGAGCATCTATCTCTTTTTTATAGCCGTTTACCTTGTCAGAAATGTCATTAAAGCTGTTGATTTCTCCAAGAGCGCCATTAGAATATTCGTTAATCTTTTCGAACATCTGGGCTTCAACTTTTTCTTTGATTGCGCCAAGCTGGGTTGTCATTTCTGCAGTAAATGCTGTCATAAACTGCTGGTCTGCATTTGTTGTAAGATTTAATGCCAGACCCGAAGACTGTGTAAAGCCTGTTTCTACGCCAAGCTTCATTGTTGTAATTTTTTGCAGAGTATTGTTGTAAATATTATAAACAAATTCCGGTTCAAACTGCGGAGCCGAAAGCACAAGGTCCCTAAAGTAGCTTGTTCCACTCAAACTAAAGCCATCGTTTTCGAATATCTTAAAGATAAAGTCCAGCTGAGAAACAGAAGAATCAATTCCAGGAACACCAGGAATGTTTCCAAGCTTTTCGGCAGGGTAGGCGATGGCTACCTTATCACAATTGTAGTTGGTCAATACAAGAGGTTCCTTTGAATCTTTGCGGGTATCAACAACAATTTTTGCCTTGTGATCCATGTTGAACAGACTTGCAGTTACATTTGCGGTTGCAGGTTTTCCTGTCAAATCCATGTTGTTGGTAATATCACGTGCGTCAAATGCAAACTTGCTTCCTGAACCTGCAGCCTTTTTAATCCAGAACTTAGGTGCAGAATCGTTTTTGTATACAACATCGCGCCCTGCAGCTCTTTGTATTGTATAGGCTTTCTTTTCTTTCTTAGGTTTCTTTTCTTTTTCTTTGCTATTGTTCTTTGCCTGTTCAAGAAGTTCAAGTGCCTTAGTGTAATAAGGATAATACTTTCCAAGCAACTGATAGATTATTGAATCAAAAGTTCCCGAAATAAATTTCTTTCCACTGTCGAGATTCAAAGAGGTAAACTTGTTTATCTGTTTTTCTACGAGCCCCTTATCGTTTTCGATAGCCTTTTGAATCTGATTAGCAAGACCTCCAACACCATTGATATCTGACTGAATGTCATTAAGTGTAGAGTTTGCCTCTGTTTTAAGAGTATCAAGACTTGAACGGACTGTAGAAAGATTATCAAGAGCTTCCTTTATTTTGGTTGGATTAGATTTAAGGGCTTCTACATCAAGAGAAGTTAATGCTTCGCTGGATGTTTTGAGCTGATCAAGCTTTGTTTTGATTTGTTCCGGCTTTGCCTTATATTTATCAGTAAGAGTTTTTGCCTGCTCCTGAACCTGTTTAGAAACTACCGGAGTCTGAAGCTGCTCCTGAACTTCTTTCATTATATTCTCTGGATTATACTGATCAAAAACCCCGGAAATCGAAGACTTTAAAGTGTCCATTGCACCGTTAGCCTTTGATTCAAGTGTTGTCATAAATTCAGATTTTTCGGCCTGCTTTGCTTTTTTCTTTGCAGCCTTTTCCTTTTTCTTCTGGATTTTTGCAAGTCGTTTTGCAGAGATATCTCCTGAAGACTTGCGGTCGGTATTGGTTTCTACACCTAAAACCGAAAGTTCATTTGCAACAAAACGGGCTTTTAAAAGCTGATTCAAATCAAAATCAAAGGTAACCGAGTCAACCGAAAAAAGATTTTTCATTGGTTCTTTTTTGTTGGCAACCTGCCAGCCCTTCATATTAAAGGTTGATTTGAGAATGCTTATGTTCAGATAGTCTATATCACACTTTGCTTCAAAAATGCTTTCGCAGGTAGAGGTAATAACCTTACGGGCAACTATATTTTTGGTAAGGGCAATTGTTACGACTACAGCTGCAATAAAGGCTATGGTTGCAATAAGAGGCAGGATTTTGATTCGGCCTTTGTTGTTCTTTATTTCTACTGCTAATGTTGCAAGCCTGTTAAGTTCTTTCTTTTCAAACGTTCTGTCTGCTGGAATCTTAAGAAGTTCAACTCCTTTTTTATTCTGGCCTGCTTCTTTAAATAATTCGGTAAGGAATTTCTGGTCTTCTGGAATATAAAGCTTTTTGATGATTTTCTTTTCAAACTGCTTTTGTGTGTAGGCCTTTTTAAAAAGCTTTGGAAGTTTTTTAGCGTCATAAGTTTTAGGAACTTTTGGAGCTTTTGGTTGTTTTGGCTGCTTAGCCGGTTTTTCCTTTTTAACTTTAGGAGCTTTTGCAACTGCTTTTGTATCTTCTTTTTTCATGCCATTTCTCCTATTTTAACGATGAGTGGAAGCTTGGAAAGGAATACAACAAGCTTTGTCTTGCGTACTGCAGGAGCAATAAAGGCTCTCCAGTATTTAAGGAATATCCTTACAAGAATATAAACAGGAATATATAAAGCTAACGAAGCAAGCAGAGAACCCATAACAATGGTATTATTAAATCTTGTAAAGCCCACAAATGGAATCTCCAAAAGCCAGGCAAAGAACATTTTAAACTTATCAATATTGAGGAACCACCATCCGATTGTGTCAAACAGATTGTC
>JAILBH010000061.1 GCA_024681195.1 Treponema sp. | reverse complement strand
GGCGTCGGCACGGGCGAGGACTGGGGCGTCGTTTATTCCGTCGCCTGTAAAAATCAAACTGCCACGTTTTTTACCGCCCTTAGAAAGATCTACTAAAAGCTCTTCTACCTTGGCAAGCTTGTCGGCACTGAGGAGCTGACTGTAGGCTTTTTTAAGACCGAGCTTGGCGGCTACTGTATGAGCTGCTCGTTCGTTGTCGCCGGTGAGCATTACAACGTTTTCTACGCCTATTTTTTTGAGGCCTTCTACTGTCTGGGCAGAATCATCTTTAATTTCATCGCTGATAACAATGTGACCGCTGTATTTGCCTTCGCTTGCTACGTGGATAACTGTGCCGTCCTGGTGTTCGGTACATTCGCTGTATTGAATACCAAACTGGTCCATGAGCTTTGTGTTTCCTGCCAGAACTTCCTTTCCGTTTACAAGCGCTTTAATTCCCTTGCCTGCAATTTCTTCTACGTTTTCGAGCTTTACGTTGTCGCAGCACTTGTCGTGATGGGCAGCCTTGAGTGAAGCAGAAATCGGGTGTGTAGAAAACATTTCTGTATGAGTTGCAAGTGCCAGCAGTTCTGTTTCTGTAATAGAAGGGTCTGTTGCGTGAATGTGTGATACAACAAAGTTTCCTTTTGTAAGGGTGCCGGTTTTATCGAATACGGCTGTTTTGGTGCGGCCAAGCGCTTCGAGGTATACACTACCCTTTATTAAAATTCCCTGACGAGCAGCAGCAGTAATTCCACCACAGAAGCTCAAAGGAATTGAAATTACAATTGCACATGGACAGCTTACTACAAGGAACATAAGGGCTCGGTAGAACCAGGTTGTCCAGGTTTCGTGCCAGCCCCAGTTGCCGGTTTTAAATCCGATTATGAGGCTTGGTATGATTGCAAGCGCCAGAGCTGAATAAACTACGATTGGTGTATAAACTCTTGCAAAGCGTGTTACAAACTGTTCTGATTTTGTCTTGTTTTCTGTTGCATTTTCTACAAGCTCAAGGATTCGTGAAAGTGCTGAATCTCCTGCGTGACGTGTTGTACGAATTTCCAGAACTCCCTGCATATTGATTGAACCTGACAATACTTCGCTTCCAACTGCAACGTGACGAGGAATACTTTCTCCCGTAAGTGCAGAGGTGTCTACAAAGCTGTCACCGTCTACTACTACTCCATCGATTGGGATACGGTCGCCAGGTTTTACGATAATTACAGAATCTGTTTCTACATCATCCGGTGCAACCTCGCGGGTCTCGGTTCCTACTTTTAGCGTTGCGTGATCAGGTCGCAGCTTTGCAATTTCTTCTATTGAATCGTGAGATTTATCGAGTGCGTAGTCTTCAAACTTTTCGCCAATCTGATACAAAACCATAATGGCAGCTGCTTCGGGGAATTCGCCCAGGCACATAGCACCGATTGAAGAAACACCCATCAAAAAGTTTTCGTCCATGAGTTCGCCGTGAAAAAGTCCGCGCACAGCATTTACAAGAACGCCTTTTCCGCAGATGATGTATGCAACAAAGCAACAGATCATCATTACAAGCTCAAAGATATCTACGCGGATGCCAGGGATGTGCATACCCGCAAGCCCCGGAAGCCAGGAGGCCAGCGGCAGGTGCTCCATCAATTCTGCAATTACAAAAAATACAGCAGCTATGATGATAGCTTTTACGCTAAGCTCATGTTCTTCTTCTCCGTGTTCATGACCATGATCATGTCCGTGATGGTGGTGCCCATGCTCATGCCCGCAGCAGCAACCGTCTTCGTGATGATGGTGTTCATGCTCGTGGTCATGTTCGTGGTCATGTTCGTGTTCATGCTCGTGGTGGTGTTCATGTTCATGGTGGTGCTCATGATGTTCGTCGTGATGATGTTCATGCTCATGTTCATGTTTATGTTCTTCCATTATTGTTCCTCCAGTATATGCTCTATACCGCATGCAAGAATCTGTTCTACATGCTCGTCCGAAAGCGAATAGTAAATCTCTTTGCCGTCGCGTCTTGTTTTTACAAAGTTAGAAACCCTGAGCACCTTTAGCTGATGCGAAACCGCCGAGGCACTCATCTTTACGCGTTCTGCAATGTCGCCCGCACAAAGCTCGCACTCCTTAAGGGCATACAGAATGCGGAACCGCGTAGAGTCTCCAAAAACCTTGAAAAAATCGGCACAGGCAAAGATTGTATCTTCGCTCAAAACTTCATTTTCATTCATACATTTGAATATACATTCAATTGAACAAACATTCAAGTGTTTTCTGCAAATTTATTCAAAAAAAGTGACTTTTTCCAAAGGTATTTGTATAATAAACACCATGGACGACAAAGAATACTACAGTTTAATGAACCGTTCCTCTTCCTGGCAGCTGCAGCAGGCCCTCAAAAAAAAGAAGCCCGCCACCACCAGCACCTCCGACCAAACAAAAAAGGCATCCCCTTTGCCAGGAGATGCCTCTACTTACGCCGGTCTAGAACTCCGCCAGGGTTCAGCCGATGCAGAGATGTTAATGGAAAAGAAATAACTAATCTTCAAAAGTTGGTGTAAGACTATATCCTTTTACATAAAGAATAGCGTCTGGTATATCTCCATTTAAGGCACTATAACACTGGAAACGATAATCGTGATTAGTAGATTCATCATTAGGATCTGGTGTAACACAAGGCTCAGATAGATTTACCATTTTAAAGGTGTTTATTGTTCCACCAGGAGTAACAGTAAGGTCCTTTTCATTACCATTATCATCATTACTTAATGGATGATAATGAGAAGAATGTCCTGAAGTAATTGTACAATTGGAAGCACTACTATTATCGTAGAATTCTGTATGTAACGGAATTGAACCAGGCAAAGAAACAGTATTGTTAAGAGAATCATATGGTGTTAATTCCAAAGTACCGCCAACCTTTACCTTGAGAGTTTTTCCTGTAAAGTCATAATTACCTATAGTATCATTTAACGGTATATTCATTTCATATCGGCCCATATCTGAAGAATAATTATTATAGAAGGCATAAACCTTTTCTTCTTTATCAAATACACGGGTATAAAACTGACAGACGACAATCTGTTCAGAATCAGCAGGCTTACCAAATTCCATATTTGTATCAAAGAAAATCTGCAGATATTTTTCATCACCATTAACAAAATTTGCCGGGAATACTAATGGTTTTATTATTTTTCCATTCTCTTTTGGAATCTTCATATAATTAACACCAAGGTCTACTTCATTAACAGAAAGCTGCTCCCAACCACTTTTCTGGAACTTAAACTGGAATGCTTCTGTCTTATCAAAAAGAGGATGATAAGGTTCCCCTTCCATTATGAACACAATTGTGTCACCCTGTTTATAACTTCTGCCTTTAAGCAAATCTGACCATGGAATTGTTGCTCTGAATCGATAACCAATTTGATTTCCACCTTCGCCAATCGGTTCCTTCTTAAATACAAGATTATATTGATGACTTTGAATAAAGCTGTCCTTTCCTTTACTGATTGGAAGATAAAAATAATCTTTATATTCTACATCTGCAATCTTTCCGACAAAATTAAATGATCTGTAATCGTTTGCTTCTAACAAAGCCTGGGTAATATCAACTTCTCCATTAACAGATTTTAAGTAGGGATGATCCTGTCCATTCTGACTTCTGTCATAATCAAGCGAAAAACTACCTTTTGCTTTAAAATTGGAATTCTCGGAATAAACAACTTTAACAGAATTAACGCTCTTGCCTGTGCCACCAATTTTTCCAATATAAAGTTTGTTTTCACTAACAGACACTACATATTTTGGCTCCATAAATTCAGAGAACGGAATGATTTCTGTTTCCCCATCACTATAGTTCACCTTAAAAGCAACTTCTTCAAAATCCTTGGTAAGTCTAATTTGAACTGCAGTAGATTCTTTAGCCTTTACTTCTACCTCATTCACAACACCTGTATAACAGTGATAAGGATTATTATGTCCTTCTGTAACTCTTTGATCATTAACAATAACATCAAGCATAATGTTATACTTTTGTTTTACAGGAAGAGAACTAAATGAAAAAGAAAGTTTTTCTGCATCAGTACCCCTTGTTTTTATGGCTATATAATGATGCTTTCCAATTTCATAAGGATCCATTACTTGAGACTGTTCATATCTTTCTGCATTTGGGTCAACAGCAATAACAGTCTTTTTTATCTGACGATCATATAAACCTTTAGAACCTTGTATTTGAACAATAAGCGTCAATTCTGCCTGAGCAGAATCACCCGTAGCATTACGAGCGGCAATCTTCCCCAGATCGTCATTTGAAATTGAAAAGCTTAATTCTCCATTACTACCAGAAAAATCATTCAATCCACAGGAAGCGAGAATAAAACCAACACTAAGCAGCAAAACCCCAAAGAATTTTTTCATAAAAAACTCCTAAGAAATAAAATGTATTCTGATTTTTTATATAGACGTGATTTAATATTATTATTTTATAGCAGTAATCCCCATCTGTAAAGTATAAATTGACCTCTTGGGGGTGGCGTGTTAGAATTGGGTTGGAAAAATATGAAAAAAATTCTTTGTGTTTGTTTTAGTGCGACTTATCAGAGGTCGGTTTTTTTTGACTCGTTTAGGGATGGTGAAGTAAACCGTTCAAAGCGGTATGAGCTTTATGCTTCGGGCAAGGCTGTAAATTCGGCAAGGGTGCTTGCGCAGCTGGAAAAGGGCTGTGTGTCTACTGTATGCCCTTTGGGTAGTGAAAATGACAGCGAGTTTATTAAGCTTGCACAAAAGGATGGGCTTGAGCTTTCTTATGTAAGCGTTCCGGGTAAAATACGTGAATGCTGGACTCTGCTTGATGAAGCAAAGCATACAACAACTGAGCTTGTGGTTGGAGAACCAGTTGTGCAGACAGACTCTTCTAATGCAGAAGTCAAAATCCTAAAGCTTATTACCGAAAAGCTGCAGGAATGCGACGCAATGATTCTGGCAGGAAGCAGGCAGGGGGTCTGGCCTCAAAGCTTTTATGCGGATATTCTGGGAATTGCCCTGGACTTAGGAAAGCTGGTCCTTGCCGACTTTGTTGGTCCCGACCTTCAGGAAGCGGTCAAAAAAGCAGTTCCTTCTATTATAAAGATCAATGGCGAAGAATACGAACGGACTTTTGGAGAAGCTGCAACTATTCAAAACATCTGCAACAGGAGCCGCACGCTAAATAATATTATTGTAATTACACGCGGAACGGATTCTACGCTGGCTGCGGATTGTGGAAAGCCTTATGAGTGTCCGGTTCAGAAGGTGGAGGCTGTGAATACAACTGCGTGCGGCGACAGCTTTAATGCAGGTTTTATTCACGAATATCTGGCTGGCGGCGACATAAAAAAAGCCCTCGAAAAAGGAACCTGGTGTGCAGCCCAAAATGCAATGAACGAAGCCCCAGGCAGTCTGTAATTCCACCGTCATCCTCTAAAAAAATACTTTTGTACAATTATCTAGGTGTTTTATCTGATTGTAAACGCATAAAAATGGTGTACAATTTACTAAATTATACATAGGAGTTTTTATATGATTCAAAAAAGACCTTTGGTTAATGATTTGTACACTGCCGACCCTTCGGCACATGTTTTTAACGACAAAATTTATATCTATCCGTCACATGATGAAGATATTGATGTAGAAAACAACGATAACGGCGACCAGTATGATATGAAAGATTATCATGTTTACGAAATGAAGGATGAAAACACACTTCCACGCGACTGCGGCTGTGTTTTTACTCTTGCAGATGTAAAATGGGCAAGCAAGCAGCTTTGGGCCCCGGATTGTGTTGAACGCAACGGCAAATATTATTTCTTCTTCCCTGCCCGCGACAAAACAGGAATGTTCCGTGTAGGTGTTGCTCTTGGTGACAAACCGGAAGGACCTTTTAAACCGGAAGAAAACTATATTCAGGGAACTTACAGTATTGACCCATGTTGTTTCCCGGATACAGACGGAAAATATTATCTTACATTTGGTGGACTTTGGGGCGGTCAGCTGGATCAGTACCGCAACAACACCTGGAGTGCAGATAACAAGGAACCTCGCGAAGAAGAAGCCTGTACTCCAAAGATTGCCCTTATGAAAGACAATATGACAGAGCTTGCAGAAGCTCCACGCGACCTTGTAATTGTTGACGAAAACGGCAAGCCACTTATTGGAAAGGATGAAGACCGACGCTACTTTGAAGACCCATGGCTTTTCAAAAAAGGCGACACATATTACTTTACATATTCAACAGGAACAACACACCTTTTGAACTGGGCAACCAGCAAGAATGTATACGGTCCATACACCTATGGCGGAAAAATTCTTACTCCTGTTCTTGGATGGACAACTCATCACTCAATCCTTGAGTATCATGGAAAATGGTATCTTTTCTATCATGACTGTGAACGCTCCAACGGTGTAAACCAGAAGCGCAACGTTAAATTCCGAGAGCTTACATTTAATGCAGACGGTTCTATCCAGACAATGGATGGAATGGATATAGGAAAATAAAACCTAATTCAAAACCGACATCGGATTAATTGTATTGCCGTTTTTGTAAACAGTAAAATGCAGATGGGGACCGGTACTAAGTCCAGTGCTTCCTACCAGTCCTATCTGCGTTTTTTGTGCATATACAAAGTTTCCAACCTTACAGGTAATCTTAGACATATGTCCATACAAAGTCTTATAACCTGAATGATGGGTTACAATAACGTAATTTCCGTAAGTTGCGTTGTAGCCTGCTGTAGTAACCTTTCCGTCCATTGCAGGATAAATTGGAGTTCCCGAGCTAACAGCCATATCAATTCCACCATGGAAGGAACGGGCACCTGTATTAAATGGAGAATCGCGCCATCCGTATGGAGAAGAAAGCCAGTAGCGTGCTTTAAGCGGCTTTTTGAATAAGTCTCCATTAATTTCCTGTCTTGTCATCCAGTCAAGCTCTGCATCCGGAACAAAAAGTGAATAACCTGCTTTAAGCTCTGTTGTAGGACTAAGATAATTTACCAAAGCACATTTTGCAGCATCTACTTCATAGCGCTCTGCAATTGTTAATGGAGTTTCGCCATTTGCTTTGACTGTATAAAGGATTCCCGGCATTGAAGGAATTTTTAAGTACTGATTAGGCTGAATAAGTCGTGACTGGCGGATATTGTTAACGCTTATGATTGTATCCTGAGTAATACCAAAGGCATCTGCAATATAACCAATCATATCACCAGATTTTACACGATAAGTCTGATAAGTAAGAGTTTCTGTTTCTTCTTCTGCATCGCCAAGAGGAATTATTTCTGCTACTTCCTGAACAGGCTCAGGTTCTGCTGTTTCGGCAAGAAGTCCATGGAGTGTCTGGAAATCATCATCTGGAGTATAAACAGGCATGGCAGAAGTTTCCAAACCACCAACACCTTTATGAGAATCTATATTATGTAAAACGCCAAGAACTGCCGAAGCAAAAACCGCTCCAAAGCAGAAGAATATAATTGAGGAACTTACGATTCTTGAAACTCGGGTTTTAAATACCATATTAAATCTATTTTCCAGGGATTTAATTATAACACACTCTTGGATTTTTTTCATTTTTTATTTACTCCAATTAAGTAAGTTTCAAATGATTCTGCGCGGCAGGCTTCCGGCTTAAAACCTCGGGCAGATTCAAAGATTTCTCTCATCGACTTTAATATTTTCTGCTGATCTCCGTTCTGGAAGATTTTTACAGCAAAATTTCCACCTGTTTTTAACATTGCCTGAGCATACCATACAGCCATTTCGACCAGTTGTTCTGAACGAGCGGTGTCTACTGTGCGGTTTCCTGTAGTTTTTGGAGCTGCATCACAAACTACAAGATCATATGGGCCGTTTTCTTTAATTGCACTGCGGATTTCGGGAGCATTAAGATCTCCCTGAATAAAAACAAGATTGTCGCCTTTTACAGATTTTGCGAGTGGATTTAAATCACAGGACACAACTTTACCTGTCCCTTCCATTGTACGAAGAAGGAAGGTAGTCCAGCTTCCAGGAGCGGCTCCCAGATCAAGAACAGTGTAATTTTTTTTAATCATGCCAAACTTTTCGTCAATTTCTTTTAGCTTATATACGGAGCGGGCCGGATACCCTTCCGAAAAAGCCTTTTGTGACCAAAAATCCGGTTTTTCATAGCTGTTTGCAGGCATATACCTTTATTTTCGGTATATTACGGGGGATTATTAGAGAAAAGATTAATTGATATTTATGAATGTAAGTTCATGTTTATTGTAATTAAGATGGACTATGCGTGAATTTGGGATCTCTTCGAATTCTTTTATAAGAGCCCAGTCAATTTCTCCCTGCATTTTGATGGTACAAATCATTTTTTTTGTCTGGCCGCTGTCGAGCCAGGTGTGAATCCACTTTAAAAGGCGCTCGGGATAACATATTACGTCAGAAAACACCCAGTCTACAGGGCCAATTTCTTGTGGGGTAAGCGTAAAAGCATCATGTGCTTTAAATGTTACCAGAGGATTTTTCATAAGGCGTTCATCAAGTTCGGCGCGGTCAACTGCAAAAACGGAGGCTCCAAGCTCGGTTAAAACCCAGGTCCAGCCACCGGGACAGGCTCCGGCTTCAAAACACTTTTGCCCTTCTGAAGGAAGTCCGCATTTAAAGTAATAATCTGCCAGAAGCAGGCTTTCCTGAATCTTAAGATAGGCGCGGCTTGGCGGGTTTTCGTGATCTTCTATAAAATGAACGGCTCCGGCAGGTAAAGGAGATGTAGTTAGTGCAGAAGCAATGAGTGTATGTTCATCAATCAGAGTGTAAAGGCCCATCGGAGAGTCTGGAATTTTATATGGAAATGACCTTTCTTTAAGATTGATATAAGGAAGCTTTTCCTGAATGAGCTGGGCACGGCGAAAACAGGTAAACTGATAGGGGGCCCAGTTGCGCTGAAGGCTTTTTAGCTCAGTGGCAGCCTCCCCTATTGAATCAAATTTTAAAATGAACGGATCAAGCAGGCAGGTTCTTGCCCAATAAGGAGTTTTTCCGTTGAGTTTTGCAGAAATATCCTTGTAAAAAAGTAAATCTCCATAAGCGTTATCGGGCGCAGAAGTAATTCCAAAGCGCTCGGATAACTCGCTTAAGAGAAGATTTGTCTGTTCTGGAAAAGCAAGAAAGCACACACCTTCAAGAGGTTGAATTTTAGAGGATTTCTGACAATTCATCGTCGTCTTCGTTCATTTCCTGAAGAAAAGATATAAATTCACGCAGCCGGGCATCATCAGGGGAATACAGAATTTGGAATCCAATCTGTGTATTGCCCTTGTTCTCATTTACCCACATAGGTTTACACATAAGCTGAAGAGGATTCTCCTCAAAAGAGCGGCTCAGAGTAACTTTGATCATGTATTCGGCTTCCAGATCTACTACTACAGAAACTGGGAAGTGAACTTTACAGCCTGTATTGCTGATATTATCGAGAATTCCAGGTAAAGCACACAATTCTGGTGCTGTAATTCTCCCTATCTCCGGATACCTGAAGTTTTGTCTGTTCTCTTCTTTCATGTTAATAATAGTATATTTTGTTTTGGTAAATATCGCAAGTTAATAAAATTGTTTTTTACTCTTTTATTACAAGAACCTTTCGGGTTTCGTCAATTCCATCAGAAGTTACGCGGATAAAGTACATTCCGCGGGCTACAGGGTCGCCCTTACGATTTGAACCATCCCAGGAATAGAAATGTTCGCCCTTAGTAGTCTGACCACGCTGCAGATAATCTACAATATTACCGTCAAGAGTCATTACAAATACGTTAAGGTTTGCGGCAACCGGTAAATCTACCTTCACAACAACCTTTTCGCCAATTGAAGAATCAATTACGTTATTAAGAATTGTAACACCACCACGCTGGGCAACAATGCTCTTTAGGCGGAATGACCACAAATCAAGAGACATAAAGTCTTCGGGATTTGTCTGACGCAGGGCAAAAAGCGGAGATTTTATTGAGTTTGTAAGATAATGCTTATCTATATTAATATCCAGTTCCGGAGAATGCATGATTGTAAACGGAGTTCCGTCTTCATTTGTAATACAGAACAGGAAGCTTATCTGATCTCCTGCCGACCATTCATCGGTAAATGACGAATCAAGGTCAAAAATAAAGCGGTTTGCCTTATCTCCAAGCTTTTCGCCGGCTTTCTGCATATAATTTGTATTTTCTATAGAAGAAAGAGCTCTGAAGGCATCGCTTGTAAGAGCCGGGAACCAGATTCTCCAAGGAGTTGCAAATTCAAAGTCTTTGTTGGCCTGTTCTGAAACAGATTCTTCATCCGGATTATTGGAAAGATAAACTGTTACGTTCTGAGGACCTTCTGTATCTGCAACAATTGCTACGGTATGACCTGCAGGTAAGGTTCCAAAATTCTTTTGATCACGATCCCAGTCATGAACAGCCCAGCTTTCAGGATCTACATCATCAGTCTTGTTCTTGTGCCACAAACTATCAGAAATAATTGTTCCGTCATCCCAGACAAGGGCCGAATCATAAGCATACAGAGGATTTACAGCGCCAACAGCAAAATCACTGAGTGCGTGTGCGGTATACATTGGAATTGTGTTACCGTTTTCATCCTGAATAAAGGTTACGCGGGAACCATCCTGCTGAGTAAACAGATCTACAGAAGTTTCGCCATATTTTGGTACAAAGGTTATGCGGACAAACTTTTCTTTGATATCGTCAAAGGTAACGGCACGTGAAAGCTTGAGCTTAATGTGTGTAAAGGCAGAACCAATTTCGTTCTTTGTTACCCAAACCTGAGCCGGAACAGAGGTATCAAACTTAAGATCGTCGGCAGCAACATCGTGTGGGGCACCGGTTGAATCAATTGTAATAAGATCTATACACTGACTTACAAGATATTCAAAGGCTTCATCAATTGTGATGTTCTGAAGCGAAACAGGATCTTTAATATAGTTAATATCGGCGCTGTTTGTACAAAGCTCTTTTACAAATACAATTTCTATTTCATCGGCGCCAACAGGACTGATTGTCATATCAATACTTGGAGGAGTTCGGTCGATTGTCGAAATTGTTTTTGAGCGGAGACGGTTACCGGCAAGGTCTGTAATATATGCCTGAGTATCATCAAAGCTTACGGTAAACGAGGTTTTTACATCATAAGAGCTGGTACCAAGAGGAAGACCAAAATATAAGCCTTCCTGATCTCCTGCTGAACGACGAGGACTTGATGCACCTGTAAAAATCAGAGAGCCTGCACCAGGATAAACCGGATGAGCTGTATCAAAAGAATTTGTAATCTGAGCTGCAGGAAGCGATGAACCTACTCCATATTTAAAGGCTCCTGCACTTGAAACAATTGTACTGTAACGTATACCACCGGAAGTACGGTTTGAGCTTGCAAATGGACGGGCTCCACCAAAGATGTCGGCAGCATAGGTGTCATTTGCTATAAAAAGATCTGCCTTTGTTCCGTTTGTTCCCGGTGAACACCATCCAACTTCTGTAAACCATTCCGGCAAAGTATTGTCATCAAAATCAGGAGTGTTATCGTAAAGATGGAATTCAATTCGGTCCAGAGTAGAACCACCACTGATATTATTACCGATTGCTTCGGCCTGATAGTTTACATCAAAGGTTTCCTGCTCCCATTCTGTATTTTTGTTCTGACGGATGATTGCAAAAATTGGTTCCGAAATATCCCATGCACCATATTCGCCGGAGGCTGCACTGTTTACCTGAGGAATTGTATTACCGGCTGTATAGCTTATCTGAGGATTTTTATTTGCAGACTTATCTTTTACATAAGAATTTGAGGCCGAAACAAAATTTACGTTTCCGGACGGCATCTGAGCCTGCTCTATATAACCAATCCATTTTTTGTAAGTATGTCCTTCCGGGTCCGTAACTGTTCCGTTTGTATAACCGGCAATAGAAAGGCGGATTGAATATGCGTCCTTGCGGTAAAGTGCATTTACATATTTATCTGTGTTTCCGTTGCTGCCGGTATGAATGAGTCCTGAATCAATTACGCCAAGACCGGCAATAGTCAGAGAACCGGCAGAAGCAATATTTCCTGTGATGGCGCCAAAGCTGTCTGTTACCAAAACATTTTCTGCGGTAGTCGGGTTGGCATTAAGAGCTGCATTTGTTGTGGCATCTCCATCAAAGTCTACAGGTTCTGAATAACGGAATTCTATAAAGTTATGCGAGTCATATGAGTGCTCGCTTGCTTCCTGAGTAACAGTACTGTATGCAGAATGAAGCTCCTGACCGGTACGTACGCTGTACAAAACAGGACCTGTGTGGTCAGAAACTGTGGTATAGGCTGTACCGTTTGAGCGGGAACTGTAGTTATTAAGACGTTTGCCCCAGCGGTCGGTGAGGATAAATGAAAGATCACTCAAAGCACGAGGGAAGTCCAGACATGGAGTTGTTTCATGATGGATTCCGGCGCGGTCGGTACTGGAATCATCTGCAGCACCAGTAGAAGTTCCACTTGCATCTGTGTTCCAGGCTCCATAGAGTGAAGAATCCTGTGCCTGTGCTTTTATATAAAGCTCAGTAACCTGGGTATCATATGCTAAAGCTTCCTGGCAGTCAGGATCTAAGTACAAGTACGGGCCTATAAATGCAAGAGGATTTGCTGAATCATTAAATTTTAATTTAGAAAGTGTTGTGCTGTGATAGCGTACCGGACGATTGAATTTTACATAAATTGCGTTATCGCGAACAGTATAGGCTTCTTCTATTGTAAATTCATCAAAGTCTACGTTTGTATTTGAACCACCATCTGTACAACCATTTGTACCATCACGTGTTGCAATAAGCTTAGCCTTTGGACCAAGAGTATCGCTGGCTGCATCTGTAATAACAGTACAACCTGTAATAGAAGTATAATATGCTTCGGCAAAGCCATTAGCCGGATTTGTAAGGTCCGGTACTTTGAGATTCCACTGACCGCTTCCTGTTCTTCCAAGAGTTGTTCCGTTTGCGTAGAAGTTCTTTGTGGCTGTTATTGTTATGCCGGTTGCACTGGTAAGCGTTGCATCAAAAGCTGTAGAAGCCGGGAGAGCCGTGCCATCCGGCATTGCTGTTTCAAAATTACCAGAGTTATAATTCGGCTGGCTCCAGGTTGCAGGACGGTTACTCTTATATGCATATTCATCTGCAACACTTGTTGTAGTATTGGTTGTAGAATAGTGCTCTCCAAGAATTACTATATCTTCATCGGCAGTAAGATTTGCATTTGTTGTAACATCACCTTTGTAAAGGATGATGTTTTTTGCAGAAACAGCGGCGTTTATGGTGAGGGTTGCAGCATGAGCGGCAACCAGGTTTCCTGCAATCTCAATTGTTTTGCCACTTGTACCAAAGGTTGAGTTTGCAGCCGAAGAAAGATATACAGATTTTGTAAAGGCAGCAGTATCATCTGCTGTAAATGAACCGGCAAGGATTGCAGTTCCATTTACTGTCATCTTGCCGCCTTCTGTGTCAGCCAGCTTTATATATTTATCTGCCGGAACAGAAAGTTTTCCGTAAATGGCTGTAGTACCTGCAATATGAATAAGATTATTACTAATTGTAAATTCCGGCGTTGCATCTGAAGGAGAAGTTGTGCTTGAGTCGCCAAAAGTTACTTTAGAATTTGTATTAAATTTATTTTCTTCCAGAGCCGTAATTGTGCCGCCGTTTTTAAATGTAATGGTTCCACTGGCCGATGTATCTTCAAAGCTTGTAAGATTTACAGCCTGATTGAAAACTGTATTTTGAGAACTGTTAATCTTAAGTTTATAGCTTCCGTTTACTGTTGAAATAAACTTGATGTCGGCAGCAGAAGAAAGACTTGTAGCTGCAAGTACACGAACAGCACCGTTGTAAGTCTGATCTCCGGTTTGAGTTGTAATTGCAGCTGCGTAAATATCTGCCTTATCAGTTATCAAAGTTCCAATTGTTACATTGTCTCTAAAGATGGCTGTTTGGTTTGTGGTGAGTGTAAAGTTTCCACCTATTGTATTTTTAAAATCTATAGTCTGATTGGCCGGAACATTTAACGTTGAAACAACTCCAAGCGTAACTTCTTCATTGTAAATCTGACCGCCGGCAGTAGTTGTAATTGTACTTGTGTTAATTTCTGCCTTTTGAGTTTCCAGACTTCCAACAGTAACAGAAGCTTTAAAGTTTGCAGTTGCCGCAGTTTTAAGCAGAGCAAGATCTGTGACAGCACCATTAAACTCGGAGCTTGCAGTCTCAATAGTAAGAGATGAAGTTGCCGGAGTTGTTCCGGTCAGAGTGCTCATAAACTTAATCTGACCACCGGTTGAGTTGAAGATTGGAGCTGCAGAAACTGTTACAGCCTGTGTGTAGGTCTGATTGCCAGAGGTTTCTATGCTGCTTCCGGTATAAGCAAACGCTGCATTTGTTGTAATTGTTGCAGCAGTAATACTACCGCCAAGAGAAACTGCTTGGTCAATTGTTATGTCGCCTCGGGCTTCTATATCATCATTCCATTCAGTAACAGTCCGATTAATATGAAGATGTTCATACTGTTTATCGCTTGTTGTATTTTTTCCATTCCAGAATAAATTATTGTCTCCGGTGCCGTAATACTCTACCTTTGAGTTTGTATTACCATTTGTCATTTTTCCTGTAATTGACTGACCGGTAGCACCATTTGCACGGACAAGCCCATTGTTAATAATTTCTGTGACAGTAAGCTTTTTACCTGCCATATCAAAAGTGCCGTTTACAGTAATAATTCCCTGATCGGCAGCTGCATTTGCAATATCTACATCTTCTTCAAGAACAAGATTATTTACAAGATCTGCATCTGTATCCTCTGGAATTATAACTTTAGCACCTTTACCAGGAATTGATGCAGGTGTCCAGTTTGCAGCATAGTACCACTTGTGTCCGTTTGTATCGCCGGCACTACCCTTCCAGGTGTATTCCATGCCAGGGAAATTCCACTTTGAGTTTCCACCCTCATCTGTACTGTCAGTGGCT
>JAILBH010000028.1 GCA_024681195.1 Treponema sp. | reverse complement strand
TACGGAATATAATTTGCACACCCATCCATTTTCTGTGGAAGGCAGGCGGATTATAGCATTTCGCGGAACGCTGAAGCTTGGTCTTTTTAAAAACGATATGAATGCCCGCCTGGCCTCGCTTTTGTGTTGCTTTGCTTCTTACTGCGGAATAGGAATCAAGACCGCGTTGGGCATGGGCGGAACTGAAGTACAGGTCGCGGAATACAAAGATAAGGAGTAACTGCTATGCGTATTTTGTTTACTGCTGCTGGAGATACAGATCCGGTGCGTGGTTACCACGATGGGGCGATAATGCATATACTCAGGCACTACCAGGTGGTTAATAAGATCTATTTGTTCCTAACAAAAGATATGCAAGATAAAGAAGATAATGAGCAGTGGTATTTTAGGGGAATAAAAAAAGTAGCTCCAAATTGTGATATTCGTTTTATAACTAGCAATATTGTCAAAGCGCATGATTACGAGGCTCTGACCGTAATCCAAGATAAATTTAATGAAGCGTTCAATGAAGATGAAAACAAAGATGCGGAATGGCTTATAAATCTCAGCTCCGGTACGCCGCAGATCAAAACTGTCATGTCGCTTCTAGCGCTGGATTATCCTCAGACAAAAGCAATTCAAGTCGAAAGTCCGAGAGGTTCATCGAATAGGGACAACAGGCCCTGCCAAACACTTGATGAAGTGATGACCCAGCTGGAAGAAAATGAAGACGACAAACCCGATGCGAAAAAACGGGCCTCGGAACCTCCATTACTGCTGTTAAAAAAACACGGGCTTAAACTCCAAATTATCTCTTTAATCAAAAAGTATGAGTACCGTGGTGCGTATGATGTGGTTAAAAATAATAAAACCCTGTTTTCTGATACTACGAAACAGTTGCTTCGTTATGCTGTTTTGCGGAAAGATTTGAATTGGGAGGAAGCAAATAAAATCTTAAATGAAATCATAACTGATGAAAAAGACAAAGAACAGCTTGAATGTAAGGATGATTTTTCCGAATATTTTCAAGTCATGGAATTATGCCAGCGCAACAAACAGTTATCGGACTTCATTGTAAAGCTGTCACCGGTTTTGCTGGAGCTTGGCATTGATTATTTATCTTGTTGTTTGAAGGAAAGCGCAGATTTCCAGTTGGAAGATATCTGTGCTGATAAAAAGAAAAGCAGTGATAAGTTTCTTGTATCTACAAAAAAAATGCAACAGAACTATCCAAATTTGTTCCTGTATGTAAAAAGAAAATTGAGTAAGCTTTGTGATGGCGATGATTTGTATTTCAGTTTGATTTTGCATATTTGTAACTATTACAAAGATAATGAGCTGAAAGATGATGAAAAACATCAAAAGGTTTACGAACAGTTTTATAATTTGAGACAGATTGAGTCAAAAGTCAGAAATGATGTCGCACACAATTTAACCAATGTGACAGAGAACAGATTACAGAATCAGGTAAGGAAGAATTCTAAACAGATATTAAATTTATTGCATGATGTAATTCAATTGGTACGGGGCAAAGATATTGAATGCAGTTATGACTCATTAAATAAATTGATAGCTAAAAGCCTCCGTTAACAGTTGAGATGGTTGCGGTATGACTAGACTTAAGGCCGTTGCCAAAAACAGCGGCCTTAATCATTAGGTGCTGGATTAGAAGATTACGGAAGAATTGAAAAGGCTTAATTTGATAGCATTGATATAAAAAGGAGTAATTGTTATGCGTATTTTGTTTACTGCTGCTGGAAAAACCGATCCAGAAAAATATTTTTTTGATGGAGCCATTTTGCATATCCTTAGGCATTATAACCAGGCAGAGAACCCAATAGGCAAGATTTATTTGTTCCTGACAAAAGAAATTCAAACAATAGAAGACGAGACGCATTGTTATACTAATGGAATAAAAAGAGTGGCTCCAGATTGTCAAATTATTCCTATACGAAAAGATATTAAAAGACCGCATGATTTAGATCAGCTGGGCGATATCCGAAAAGAATTTAAAAAGGCGTTCAAAGAAAATGAGGGGGCGGAATGGCTTATAAACATAAGTTCTGGTACGCCACAGATCAAAACCGTTATGTCATTTCTTGCGTTGGATTATTTTCCCCATGCAACAGCAATACAAGTCGAAGATCCA
>JAILBH010000025.1 GCA_024681195.1 Treponema sp. | reverse complement strand
CGAAGAAATTGAAACTGTGGAAAAGAGATAAATAGAAGGAGATGTTTATGACAGAAATAATAACATTTATTATAGGCGCTGTTATCGGTCTTGTGGGTGGTGTTTTGCCGACAATTCTTTCGAATCGTCGTGAAGAAAAGTGTTTAAAAAGAGAAAAACTTGAAGAATTATATAAGGCTGTCACGAATTGGTATAATAATGCAAATTCCATGTTTATATTCTTGATGCCTGTTTTTGAAAACCGGTATGATTGGAATGCATATTACGATCAATTTACATCAAATATGGGCAATAAAGGGGAGCATATAAGAAGCGAAATAATAATCTCTTTGTATTTTCCTTCTATGCAAGAACCGTATGACGTGTTGAAAAAATCTGTCCAAGATTTAAATTCTTTCATTGAAAGAGACATAAAATGTGAATATATGCTAAGTCATGATATTACTCAATATAGGGAACCTTGTACGAAAAAATTCAATACCTGTAACAACAACTATGATAAATTAACTTCTCTTCTAAAAAACGAAGCGTCAAAATTAAGATAATATATTTGTTGATTCGGAATATAAAGGATAGTATATGACTGAAATGCAAAACAACATAGCTATGCTAATTGATGCTGACAATGCTCAACTTTCAAAGATTGAAGCGATTGTTCTAGAAGTGTCCAAGTTTGGTAGAATTGTAGTTAAAAGAGCATATGCAAACTGGACAAAAGAAAATTTGAAAAACTGGGACGTTGAACTCAGAAATCAAGCTATCAAGCCTGTTCATCAAGTTGATTATATCAAAGGGAAAAATGCAACTGACATGGCTTTGATTATTGATGCAATGGATTTTCTTTATAATTCCGATTATTATGGTTATGCTATTGTTTCTAGTGATAGTGATTTTACGCCTTTAGCGACGAAATTACGTGAAGCGGGAAAATTTGTCATAGGCATCGGAAGAAAAGATACGTCTAGTGCATTCGTAAAAACTTGCGATACATTTGTTTATCTTGAAGATTTGCAGAATAATGTGAATGATGTGACTTCTATTTCTGAAGAAACTAACTCAGATGAAATAAATGTGAAGAGTGGTAAGAAAAAGAACGAAAAATCTAAAGAACCAGATGTTTTTGCGGAACTAGATGAACTTCTCAAAATTGCAGCAGAAATTGAATCTTATCAAGATGCTGATGGATTTGTGAATATTAGTTCTGCTGGTTCTTACATCAAACGTGTAAAGCCTGATTTTGATATCAAAAAATATGGCTTCGCGAAACTCCCTAAATATCTGGAATCTAAGCCGAAAAAGTTTGAGGTTAAAAGGACGAAGGGTAAAGGAACTACAATGGTATGCTTGTATAAATTGAAACAGAAGTAGCAAGAAATACACGAGCTATTAAAAAAGCGGAGAATTGATGTACAACATGAATCAGAAATTTATATACCCAAGTAGATTGACAATTATTATGCGGACTTTACTTGCGAGGTATTCGTCAAAACCTGAATTATCAGCATTAAAGGAAATTATTGAAAAAGCTAAATCAGAACTTGAACTTGGTGTTGATTATGACGATTATGATGGAGGAATATACTATCATAAATTGATATTAACAGTTCCATTTGAAACTTACATATTAATTGGAATTTCTTCAAAAACATTTGAAAATACTATTCAGCAAGATATAAACGATATCGGTAAAATTTCTGGTGAGGAAATTTGTTGCGTTTCAATACTTGTAAATGAAGTTCCCTTTCCAAATGAAAAGAAAAATGTTGACGAATCAATGTGGGAAGAGGGTTTTCGTGTTTTTATTAGCCATAAGGTTGAAGATAAATCAAAAGCCACGGAATTGAAAAAATCTTTAGCGAAATATGGTATAACAGCATTTGTTGCTCACGAAGATATAGATACTAATAAGGAATGGCTTGCTACCATAGAAAATGCGTTGCTTTCAATGGATGCTTTTGTTGCTTTGATTACAAAAGGATACAATGAAAAATTCTGGACGCAACAAGAGATTGGATTTGCATATTGTATGAATAAACTGAAGGGAACACCTTTTGTTTCTATTAGAATGGGTGATGATCCTAAAGGTTTCTTTGGGCATGTTCAAGCTTTTTCTCCGCATACAGATAGTTATGCCGACTCACTATGTGAACAATGGGTTAATCATCCGCGTATGATTGATTCCCTTATTGTTGCATTAAGGAAGAGCGAATGTTTTTTTGATTCTGCTAGATATTTTGAGTTATTGAAAAGAACTACTAATATCACAGAACTTCAAATAAAAAAATTAATTGCAGCATATAATAAAAATGAATCGGTATATAAATGCTTTAAAATAAATGGGCAGGCTGGATCCATATTGGATTTTATAAACGGCAAGACCAATGAAAAGTATGAAATAAAATGGATTGGCAATGGTAAAAATCAGATAATAATCAGCAATAGTTAAAGGGATGAAGTCGTATGGTGAAAAAATCTAATATGACACTAAAAGAAGCAGAAATAGAAATAGATTACTTCGTAGATGAATTTTTTACAAAAAATCTTTTTGGTTTAAAAAATGAAAAAATTCAAGAGGGTGCTGTCAAGGGATGTTCCTATTTTAGAGAATTGAAAAAAGCTGGGCGAAATGGTCAGGGCTTTTCTTTGTGGCTTGAAAAATGGGAAAAATGGAGCTATTGTTTATCTGTTTATTTTACAAAGAAGACTTTTGATAAGTATTTTCCTGACTATGAAAGAACAGACTATTATAGAAAAGCATGTTGGGATTGTGGTTGCGATAATGTTAAAGAACCAAGTCCAAATGAATTGACTTTTCAATATTGCGAAGGTGAATACTATTTAAGTTTATATATAAAAGAAGGTTCAGAGCGTGAATCTATAAAAAAATTTTTTGACCATCCAGAAATAAGAAGGGTATGTCATTTTTCTGATGATAAAATTACCGAACGTTTACAGCAATCTTGGGCTCGTGTTGGTCAAGGAAAATATCGCGATGATATGTTGGAGTTATGGCAAAATGCTTGCTCTGTAACTGGATGCTCTATAAAAGAAGTTCTTGTAGCAAGTCATGCTAAACCTTGGCGCGATTGTAATCTAGATGAAAAAACGGATTCACACAATGGTTTGTTGCTTTCTGCAAATTTAGATGCTCTTTTTGACAAGTTTCTTATAACCTTCGACAAAAATTGGAAAATAAAGATTGCTGCAGGGTTAGAAGAAGATTGCAGAAAAATGGGTATTACAAAAGATATGATTGTTAATTATGAAATATTGGATGAAATTGATCGGAAGAAAGTTCAATTTTTTTTGGAAGAACATCGCAATAGATTTAAGAAAAAAGAAATCAATCGAACTTAATAAACTTAATAAGCTTTTATATGTGGAGAAATAAATGAGTTTTAGTATTAATTGCCTTGAAATAAATGTTCCTGCAGAAGAAAGAAATAAAAACCTTTATAAGAATTTGTCTTCTAGAAGATATTTCTTTAACGATTACTACATTCAGGATGACTTTTCTGAAAATTTGGTTAGGAATGAGCGTTCTATTCAGAATAAACTTCCAAATTTTTATGGGGAAAATATTAACATTCAAGCGATTGTTGGTTTGAATGGCAGTGGTAAAAGTTCAATTTTGGACTTGATGTATATCATTATTAATAATTTTTCCTACATGTTTGAACGCAGTCATGATAGAAGTGGTGCGGAATCTTTGTGTTTTGTAGATGATGTTGAAGCTGGTTTGTATTATTCCATAGAAAATGTTGAGTATAAGATTCAGTGTGACAAAGATAAGGTTTTCTTTCAAAAAAGAGAAACAGACAAAGTCCCTTTTGAGAATGTAGAATTGTTTCAATTAAATGATTTAAGGACTATAAAGGATTTTGACTGGTCTAGTGAAGTATCTTGTATTAGTAATATTGCAAAACAGTTTTTTTATACAATAGTGTCTAATTATTCTATACAGTCATTCATTCCGTCTAACTATAAATGTCCTACGCATGTTTATAATCATGATGAAAAGAAAGATGATCTTTCATGGAATGTTAATAGTTATGGATATTCGTGGGATGAGGATAGAGATAAAAATGATAATAAAGAAAAAATTTGGATTAATAGTATATTTCATAAAAATGATGGGTATGTTCGTTCTATAGTATTGAATCCTTATAGACATAAAGGTTCAATTGATATGGAAAATGAACTTGAACTGTCTAAATATCGAATTATCGCTCAATTAATTGATGCTGATAATAAGGGTGTTCCTTTTTTTGATGATTATGAATTAGATTATATACATTATGAGTTAGATGAAGATTATGTAAAAAGGAAATTTGCTGTAAAAAACATCAATGAAATTTTAAAATGGGTTGATTCAGAAATAGAAAATCCAGAAAGTGAAATTGGTGCGATTATGGTGTCTTTTGGTATTAGTGTTTGGCAGTTTGATTCGACGTATAGAGAACGATGCCTAGAAATGGGCTGGGAGTATAATTCGATATATGAAAAGGCTAGCCCTAAGAGCCAAAGGATTGCTTTGTTGTATTTAAAACTGAAATTAGAAAAAATTGTAAAGTTGTATGATGTATATCGTAATTTTAGAAGGGGGGGCGAACAATCCATTTTCGATGGACCTTTTGAGGTGCGAAAAACAAATTTAGTTGCATTGTGTTGTGCCATAGATAAAGACCCTTCTCATATCGCAACGAAAATTAAACAAGTTGTTCGTTTTTTACGCCAAGATTCTCATTATAAAAATATTTCTTGGGTTGATTGGAAACGTGGTTTTAATTACAAAAAATATAAATCGAATTTTGATTTAGAATTATCAAGTATTGATGATATTGTTAATACCTTGCCGCCTCGTATTTTTAAGTATGATGTTTTTCTGAAAAAAGGAGACAAAAAAGGTATTAATCTAGCTCGCCTAAGTTCGGGAGAGCATCAAATGTTTCAGACCATTTCGACGCATTTTTACCATATACGAAATTTATTGTCCGTTCCTGAGAATAGAATCAAATACCAAAATATTAATTTGGTCTTTGATGAGGCTGAATTATGTTTTCATATGGAGTTTCAGCGTATTTTTATAAATCGATTAATAAAGACGTTGAATGCACTTGTAGAAAAAAATAAAAACACAATGTTCAATATTATTTTCATTACACATTCGCCGTTCTTACTATCTGACATATTAGATTCTCAGTTGCTATATCTAGATGATGGTTGTTCTAAAAAAACTGCACAAAAAACATTTGGTGCAAATTTAAATGACCTTGTTAGGAATACTTTTTTCCTAGAAAAAGGATTTATTGGTGCTTATGCTCAAGAAAAAATAGAAAAATTGGTTACTTTTATAAAATCAGGGCGGCTTGAGGATTCTTATTGGAATGTTGAAAAGGCAAAAAAATTTATTTCGGATGTTATTAGTGAGCCGATTGTTAAAGAGTGTTTGTTGTTATTACTAAGAAAAGAAAGGGGTGTATAAATGCGACAGATAGAGATTGCATCTGTTTGCCAAATTGCTGCTGAATATGAAGAAGAGGTTAATAAGGAATATTTAACTAGTATAAAAAAAGGATTGAATAAATTTTATAAATTCCTTTTAACATCTCATTTGCCGAATAGTTGTATTTTAATGGGTTATGTAAGAGCCATTCTTAGTATGTTGAAGACCAATGGCGTGCTTGGAAATAAAAGTTTGTTAATGATAGAACCTCAAGAATTTGAGGATGTGGAAAAGAACAGTTTTTTTGCATTGCGTGATTATGATTTGAATATGAAAATAGAAATTGGGAAAACGACGCGTCTCTTTCATGAATGGATTACATATTATTTACATTATTCGGATATAAGAAGATATATATATCCTAAATATTTAGATAAACTTTCCATAAAAACATGTGTATATTGTAATGCAGAATTTATTTCAACATGTCATTTAAAAAAATACGACGAATTAGGAAATGCAATAAAAAAAGCAAATGGCGAATATGAAATGGATAGTAAAGGACGCTTTGAATTGGATCATTATTGGCCTAAATCTAAGCATCCCTTTTTGAGTATTTCTTTTTTTAATTTACATCCAAGCTGTAGTTCTTGCAATTTATGGAAAGATGATGGAGATATTCCTTTTAATCTTTTTACGAATATAAGTAATGCTCCGTCATTATTTTTATTTTCTCTTAAGGAAGATGATGTCATTGAATATGTAAATAAACATCAGTGCGAATGTTTAAAAGTATATTTTGAATCTAGTGTAAAAAATTACGAGCTGTTTCATATCGAAGATGTATATGAATCATTTAAAGATGAAGTTGAAGAATTGTTTTGGAAAAAAATATCTAATGGGGTCTCTTATTTAGATATGTTGAAAGCTTCTCTTCCTAATGGGTTATTAAGTAATCAGGATTTATTACATCGATTTTTTTATGGGTATTATAAAGAGCCACAAGATATTTTAAAAAGGCCCTTGACAAAGATGAAACAAGATATTGCAATTCAATTAGAAAAGTTAGCTCCTAAAATCAAAGTATAAAGGTTTTTCATGCTCTTCACTCCCTCTGGCACATTCTATTCCAAAGTTCAATTCAAGACCGAAGAAGAGGTCGAGAAGGTTGTCGTTGACAACTTCAAGCTTCTCTTCGGCGACTATTCCATCTTGCTGCCGAAAAGTTTGATTCGGACTTCTGGTGGCAAGGGGACTGTTCCTGATGGCATCATCGTGGATTTCAAGGGAAATCGATGGTTCATCTTGGAGGTGGAACGCGGCGACCACGAAACGTGGGGGCACATCGCTCCGCAAATCAGCAAGCAACTTGTCGCGGTGATGAATCGCGAAACGAAGAACAAGATTACGGAACTTTGCATTGCAGAAATCGGAAAGCAGAAGGAGTTCTCGAAGCTTCTTGAATCCGACCTGAAAATCCAGCAAATCCATGTGCACGGTTTTGTCCAGAAGATTCTGGAAAAGGACCCGATTGTCTCTTTGCCGATAGACTATTCCCCGAGCGACCTTGAGG
>JAILBH010000228.1 GCA_024681195.1 Treponema sp. | reverse complement strand
GACATGGCTGCCTACTCTTTTGAAAACCTCATGAACGAATACGAGCGCTACAGCCCGGACTCAGACTGGATGCCAAAGGTAATTCTTATTGCAAAAACAGTCCTTGTATGGCTGGACCAGCTTACAAAACAGTACGGCTACCCTATCACCCGTCTTGACCAGATTCCAGACCCGGAACTTGATAAACTGCGCGACGAAGGTTTTACAGGTCTCTGGCTCATAGGACTTTGGGAACGCTCCAAGGCAAGCCGCCGCATCAAACAGATTTGCGGTAACCCCGAAGCAGCTGCCTCTGCCTACTCTCTTTACGACTATAACATTGCACAAAATATTGGAGGCTGGGACGCATTGGCAAACTTACGCCAGCGCCTCTGGCAGCGAGGAATTCGCCTTGCTTCGGACATGGTTCCAAACCACACCGGTATGGACGGAGACTGGGTAATCAACAGGCCGGATTTATTTATTCAGCGACGCGACTGCCCGTTCCCACATTATACTTTTAATGGAGAAAACCTTTCTCAAGACGGAAGAGTTTCCCTTTACCTTGAAGACCACTACTACAGCAAAAATGACTGTGCCGTAGTATTTAAACGCGTAGACAATCAGACAGGCGACACCCGCTACATCTACCACGGAAACGACGGAACAGGACTGCCTTGGAACGACACCGCACAGATAGACTTTTTAAACCCTGCTGCCCGCGAAGCAGTTATGCAGGAAATTTTACATGTTGCACAAAACTTCCCTATTATCCGTTTTGATGCGGCAATGGTTCTTGCAAAAAAATCTATCCGCCGCTTGTGGTATCCGGAGCCTGGACACGGAGGAGACATTGCAACCCGCAGCGAAACAGGACTTAGCACCCAGCAGTTCAACGATGCAATTCCAAATGAATTCTGGCGCGAAGTAGTAGACCGTGTTGCACGAGAATGCCCTGACACACTGTTACTCGCCGAAGCCTTCTGGATGATGGAGGGCTACTTTGTGCGCACTCTTGGCATGCACCGCGTATACAACTCGGCCTTTATGAACATGCTCAAAAAAGAAGAAAATCAGAAATACAGGGAAACTGTAAAAAATACAATCACCTTTGACCCGCAGGTTCTTAAGCGCTACGTCAACTTTATGAACAATCCGGATGAAGAAACTGCAATTGCCCAGTTTGGTGATGGTGATAAATATTTTGGTGTCTGCACCCTCATGATTACAATGCCGGGCCTGCCAATGTTTGGTCACGGCCAGATAGAAGGCTTTACCGAAAAATACGGCATGGAATACACCAAAGCCTACAAGGACGAAAAACCAAGTCAGTATCTTGTAGACAGACACTGGCGCGAGATATTCCCGTTGATGAAAAAGCGCTACCTCTTTAGCGGCGTAGACAACTTCCTCTTCTACGACCTCTGGCAGGATGGACAGGTAAACGAAAACGTATTTGCCTATTCAAACGGAGCCGGCCAGGAGCGGACCTTTGTAGTTTACAACAATAAATACGACCGCGCTTACGGCTGGATCAAACAGTCAGACCCATACGCAGTAAAAACAGGAAATGGCGAAGAAACCCAGCTCACCTCCCGCTCAATTTCGGAAGGACTCAACCTCAATGGCGAAGACGACAAATACTGTATCTTCCGCGAACACCGCTCAGGCCTCTGGTTTATCCGTAAGAGCAGGGAAATCTGCGAAAAAGGTCTTTTTGTAATGCTCAACGGCTTTGAATACCAGGTTTATATGGATATTCATCAGGTAACTGACGAAGCCGACGGCCGTTACAGAATTCTTTGCGAACACTTAAATGGTGCCGGCTGCGAAGACATTGAATCTGCCTGGCAGGAAATCATCTACAAAGATCTTTATGCCGCAATGGAAAAATATGTAAAGGCTGTGCTTCCTCCAATTATGGAGCAGTTTAATAATAAGCCAGGCGCTGCAGAAATTTCTGCAATTCTTAAAGCAGCCGAAAAACAGGCTCTTGCCTTTGAAGCCGAATGTGAAAAAATTGAAAAGGCTTCGGAAGGAACTTTTAAAGAGAAAAAACCTGCGAAGGCCGCAAAAGCCTGTACTCTTACAAAGGATGCAACACAGTTACTCAAGCTGCTTGTTCAGGTTCACAATGCCAAAACTCCAAAAAAACCTGCTGATATGCAGAAGGCAATTATAAATGCAAAAGAAATTCCTTTGTTTATAAAGCTCATGGAGCTTAATGATTACAAGCTCGAAACTGCCTTAATTTGCCGTGCATTGTGCGGAAAGTATGCTGTTTCGGGTCTGGCTGACTTTTTGAATTTTGCAAGAAAATTTAACCAGTTTATTATTGAAGAAACAAAGACTGATACAGGACTCAGACCGGAACTGGCCAAGGTGCTCCTGCTTTCCCGCGTAAGTGATATTTCTAAACTTGCAACTCCGGCCGGTGCCAAAGCCAGTGCCGCACGCATTACAGAGCTGCTCGTAATCAGCAAATACAGAAGAATTTTGAGCGGTGCCAACCTGTTTGATAATATCTGGTGGTTCAACAAAGAAATTACCGATGACAGTCTAAACTTAGTTGAACTTCTTATGTTAATAAACGCAAAAGCCGCAGATGTTCCAAACGTCCTTAAGCTGTTCAAGAATCTTCGCGCAAGCAAGCTCAAAGCCGCCTACAAGTGCGAGCTTTTTGCCAAGGCATTTGAACCGGCTGCAAAGAAGAAGACAGACAGCGCAAAGAAGAAGGCTGAGACAACTAAGAAAAGCACTGCTGCGAAGAAGAAAGCGGCGACAAAGAAAGCGTCTACGACAAAAAAGGCAGACTCTAAAAAGAAAATGACATCTTCTAAAAAGAAGACGACATCTAAGAAAAAGTTGTAGATTGCGAGGAGCCGGAGGCGACGAAGCAATCTACAATGTTCCAAAAAAAAATTATTTTTTTTCAAATAACCTATTGACATAATAGGTTTTGTCCGATATAACTAATATAGTTATTACCCACTAATTTAATAGGTAATACGTATTCAAATAGGTAGCTTTGCAATGCTTCGCATTTCAAAGCTTTTTATTGAACACACACAAACACAGGAGGCCGGTATGATAGAATTTTTTGAAAAGCTTGTCAGAGCAAATTTCCGTTTTGGACGCATGTGCCTCTGTTGTGGCGCCCGCCGCTAAATTCTTTAATCATTTACATTTTTATAACGCGTTGCGTTTAATCAATTTTTTTTACCGCCCGCCAGCGGGCTTACTCAGGAGTATTATTATGTCTAAATATCATTTCGAAACTTTACAGTTACACGTAGGTCAGGAAACCGCTGATCCAACAACAGATTCACGCGCAGTACCAATTTATCAGACTGCAGCTTATGTTTTCCACAATGCAGCACATGCGGCCGCACGCTTTGGCCTTGCAGATGCAGGAAACATTTATGGACGTCTTACAAACACAACTCAGGGCGTTTTCGAAGAACGTGTTGCAGCCCTTGAAGGCGGAGTTGCAGGTCTTGCAGTTGCAAGTGGTGCAGCAGCAATTACTTATGCATTCCAGAACATAGCATTCAACGGCGATCATATCGTAAGCTCAAAGACAATCTACGGCGGAACCTACAACCTTCTTGCACACACTCTTGCAGGTCAGGGAATTGAAACAACATTCGTAGACGCAAGCGACGTAAGCAATGTAGAAAAGGCAATCAAACCAAACACAAAGGCAGTTTTTATCGAAACTCTTGGTAACCCTAATTCTGACATTGTAGACGTAGAAGAAATTGCAAAGATTGCACATGCACACAAAATTCCTCTTATTGTAGACAACACCTTTGGAACCCCTTACCTCTTCCGCCCTATCGAACATGGAGCAGACGTAGTTGTTCACTCTGCAACAAAATTCATTGGCGGACACGGAACTTCTCTTGGTGGTGTTATCGTAGACAGCGGAAACTTTGACTGGAAAGCAAGCGGAAAATTCCCTCTTCTTACAGACGGTGACCCAAGCTACCACGGAGTTAAATTTACAGAAGCCGTAGGAAAAGCAGCCTACGTAACAAGAATCCGTGCAGTTATCCTTCGCGACACAGGTGCTACCTTGAGCCCATTCAACGCATTCATTCTTCTTCAGGGACTCGAAACTTTGAGCCTCCGTCTTGAACGCCATGTTTCAAATGCACTCAAGGTAGTTGAATATCTTAAGAATCATCCAAAGGTTGCAAAGGTAAATCACCCTGTTCTTCCTGATCATCCGGCACATGCACTTTACAATAAGTACTTCCCTCTTGGAGCCGGTTCAATCTTTACTTTCGAAATCAAGGGCGGAAAAGAAGCAGCCTGGAAGTTCATTGACAACCTCAAGATTTTCAGTCTTCTTGCAAACGTTGCAGATGTTAAGTCTCTTGTAATCCATCCTGCTACAACAACTCACAGCCAGTTGAGCGATGCAGAGCTTGCAGACCAGGGCATTACACAGAGCACCATACGCCTTAGCATTGGTACAGAGCATGTAGATGATATCATCGCAGATCTGGAAAATGCTTTTAATGCAATCTAAATAGAAAAAGCCTATGCCCTCCCGTGTGAAATGTACTGCGCCAGATGAAGAAATCTGTCGCAGCACATTTCACAGTTGCAATTAAAATCATCTACTACTATAATTATCTATATACATACAAGGAAGGAAGGTAGATACATGATAGTTTCGACAAAAGGTAGATATGCGCTGCGAGTTCTTACAGACCTTGCAGAACAGGAAGCAAAATCTGGAGACACACAAAGAATCCCGCTTAAAGAAATTGCTGAACGTCAGAACATATCGCAAAAATACATAGAAGCCATCATGACACTGCTTTCTAAAAACGGATTTGTAGACGCTGTCCATGGAAAAGGCGGCGGCTACAAATTAAACCGAACCCCTGATCAATACAAGGTTGGAGATATCCTTAGAATTACAGAAGGAACTCTTGCCCCTGTAGCCTGTCTTGAAAAAAATGCCCAAGCCTGTCCGCGCGAAAAACAATGCCGTACAATAAAAATGTGGACAAAACTGGATAGCCTGGTAGAAACCTACCTGGACAGCGTAACAATTAAAGATTTAATGAATGTTTAATTAAGATTAAAGATTAAAGATTAAAGTTCATCAAGATCATCAACCTCAGAAAGATCAATAAGATTCTCTTTTGGAATGATGATAGAAGCGATTGTTTCATCGTCTGAAGTGCTAAAGTTAAGACAATTTGTATCAAGACCAAGTTTTTTGAGCATAATTACAATTGTAATAAGACCAAGGCCTGAGCCTTCTGTCTGATCAATATCTGTAAATGCGTCGGAAACATCTTTATAGGCTCTTGTTTTTTGTATCTTAGTCTGAATACGGTTATATTCTTCGGTAGTAATTTTTGTATTGTTACTTACAGAAACGCAGATAACATCATCTGCAGATAGCTGTAAATGAACCTGAAGCTTTCCGGATGCAAGTTCATTTTTATAATGCTCTGTATTATCCGAAAGATTATCGCGGAAATTTTTCATTCCGTTAGAATAATCCTTTGAATCATTAATATTCAGATGCTGCTCCTGGAAGAAGATACGTTTTGCATTAGCTTTACTTGCGTTATCAAGAAGTTCAAACAGACAATATGAAAGACAGTTAAATAAATCTGCCTCATTACAAGCATCTAAAAAGACATTGAGAATTTCCTGGAATCTTTGTTTTTGTTCAAGAGAAAGAGTATAACAATAAAAATCAACAGGCTGTCTGTTTTTGACTGCGTCGCGGATTTTTGAAATTTCCTCTTTACTCAGTGATTCGCTCTCTACTTTCATAACTATTTCTATTATAAACCCATTTTTACAGTTTTATCAACAAAAAACCCCGAATTTATTTTAAAAATTCTTGTATGGTCTTTTTAAGGGCAGCAGCATCAGAAAGCACAGGTCTGTCAAGTTTTACAGGTTTTAAGCTCTTTGCAATATTGTCCGGCATCTGAGGAACCTCTCCTGTTACATGACGGCAATAGTCACTGCTCAAAGACGGATGATTTTGTGAAACAAGAACAAAGGTTCCATCTGCATTATCAGAGCGTTCTGCAAGCCCGTCTCCCTTTATGGCAGCATAAGCACTTGCTGTTCCAGGATCTGCAAAAATTCCGTATTTCATAAACAGCTCCTTTGCAGCTTTTTCGCGTAAACGTTCACTTACCACAGAAGGAAATACAAAATGTCTCATCATTAAAGAATTATATTCAAAGAAAGATTCAAGGCGTTCAAGATTTGCAGGAACAACAGGATCTGCTTCTCCACGCTCGCTCTTGCTTACAAAAGAATCGAGCATCTGGGCATAACCCTGTCCGTCCACTCCAAGAGCAGGAGTTGCAGGAACATAAAACCCATTTACAGGAAGAGCAAAGCGCCAGCCGTAAAGCCCCGCAATAAGCATTCCGTAGTTTCCAGGCTCCATTGCATAAAAAATGTCTCCGTCTATCTTCTGCTTAATTTGTGCAAAAGCATATGGAAAATGAAAAACCTGAGCCATAAGCCGGCACACGTTTGTTGTATTTGCAAGTGTAAGATTGTGCGATTGAACAAATTCACCTTCATTAAAAAGTGAACGGATTTCTTCCTTAATTTCGGTCTCACTGCCTTCCATTTCTACAGGAAGAATATTTCCACCGTTCCAGATATAATCTTCCGGTTCAAGTCCACGCACAGCTCCCTTTTCGTAAACCAGCACAGCCTTAATAGTCTTTTTTCCGCGAAGCACCTTTGCCAGCAGAGCTCCAAGTTCACCATGAGTAAAGTCTACAAAGACAGAAGAACCACCTTTTAAGGTTTGAGTTGTTTCCAGATAAGAACAAAGATAGCTTACTCCAAAGTCGCGGTAACAGCCGGTATAGCCGTGAAAAAGCTCCAGCATAAAAAGATTGTCATCCAGCTGATTAAGATGCGGTGCAAAAGGAAAAGCCTTTTCTGCAATGGTCTGACAAATGATTGGAGAAAATTCATTGTTCATGTAAGCAGAAGTAAGTGTTCCAGCTATGGAAGTAAAAGAAGTTGTTTCATCAATATAGTAAATCCAGCGGCGTAGATCTTCAAAAGAATCTGCAGCAGGCACAAAAACGCCGCCGTCCTTTGGAAGACAGTCGCGCACTGCCTGAGAAAAATTTACCTGTAAGTTGTTGTCTCTTGTACTGGTAAAAATCATTAAAAAAGCTCCCCGAAAAATCAATCAGTCTTCGATTCCAGGAATATGCTTTTTGAGATGTTCCATGAACTGCTCGCCTGTAACTCCTTCGCGAAGGCAGGCAAACATACAGTTGTCGCCGGCAACAGTTCCAAGAATCTCGTTCATATTCAGATTATCAATTGCATTACAAACAGTGTTTGCATGACCCGGGAAAGTTTTGATTACAACAATGTTTCCGCTAAAATCAATGCTCACATAACCGCGTAAAAAATCCTGAACATAAATTGCTTCAGATTCTCCGCTTTCATCTTCACCCGGAAGGGCATACATATATCCTGAGTTTCCGTCAGGAACCTTTCCAACTTTTAAAAGCTTAAGGTCGCGGCTCAGCGTAGCCTGAGTAACGTCATACCCCTCTTCGAGCAGCAAAGCTAAAAGCTCATCCTGACTTTCGATGATGTTATTCTTAATAAGAGTTTTGATAGCTTTAAGTCGTGACTGACGTTCTTTCATATTGTATAAATATACCTTTTTTATGCATTCTTTACAAGTTTTACATCAAAGGCGAAAATACTCTGAAAAGTCTTCCGTAAAATCTTATATGAAGCGGGATCTTTTTATAATCACCCTTCTGCATCAAGCTGCAGTCCTGCAGGGTATTTTCAAAATCTTTTCTGGCAGCAGCCACTATCGGAGAATCAATAAAAACAACTCCGTTTTCGAAATGATGAAAAAGGCTGCGGTAATCAAGATTTACAGAACCGACCGTTGCAATCTGATCATCAGAAACAAAGGTCTTGGCATGAATAAAACCTTTTTGATAAAGATATACTTTTACACCGCCATTAACAAAGGTTTCTAAAAAAGTTTTTCCTATGCAAAAAGGAAGGAAATGGTCCGAAACAGACGGCACAATCATTGAAACTTCAACACCACGTTCTGCCGCAAACAGAATTGCTTCCTGAATCTGATTATCAAGTAAGATATATGGGGTCGTAATATTAAGATAATGCTTTGCGTTATTGATGATATATAAATAAATATTTTCGGCAACATCCTTGTTATTGTAGAAATCATCACCGTAAGGAATTGTAATACCAGAGGCTTTGTACTTTTGATAAGTGCCGTTAAGAAACTGATAATCCTCGCCCATTGTCTTTGAAGTTATATTCCAGTTCTGCAAAAACAATTGTATCATTGTATGTACTGCTTCACCCTGAATACGAACTGCATTATCCTTCCAGTAAGGAAAACGATTTTTGCCGCGATTAAAATATTCATTTGCAAGATTAAGGCCGCCCGTATATGCAGTTGCTTCATCAATGACAATAATTTTTCTGTGGTCACGGTTATTCAGATAGGTTGAAAATACAGGAATAATTTTTGAAAAAACCTTGGAATGAATTCCTTTTGACTTAAGATATTTTTGATATGTATTCGAGGAAGCTACAGGTGAGCCAAGCCCGTCACATAAAATCCTGACTTCAACTCCATGTTCAATGCGTTCCTCCAGCGCTTCCATTATTTCTGTCCAGGCTTCATCTACTTCTATAATAAAGTATTCCATAAAAATAAATTTCTTCGCTGAACGGATTGAAGCAAGCAGATCCGGAAAAAAATCTTCGCCGCACGAAAAGTATTTAACGTCGCAATTCTTATAAGGATAAAAAGAATTGTTGTTCCTCATATAATGAATTAAATCAGAATATTTCGAGGCTTCATCAACTTCAGAAAGCCCCTGCCCTGCAGCCGGCGGAAGAATTTTTCCTGTTTCGGCCCTGAGTTCTTTGAGCCTTTTAGACTGACGCCGTGAACCGCTGTTTGTATGATACATAAAATAAACTGCAATACTGAACAGCGGAATAAAAACCATCGGGATAATCCAGGCAAGCTTAAATTCATTTTTTCCTTTTTTATTAATCAGGAGAATCATAAATGAAGCAGAAAGAACAATAGATACACCAAAGTAAACTTCAAGATATTTTTGCAGACGAATAATAAAAAGAATAAGCAGAGATATCTGAACGGCTATAAAGAAAAAATTAATTATAAGATGACTGTAAACGTTTCTGTAAAACAGCTTAAACCGACGCTTGTTTTTAAGATACATAAAAAATTAATGTATATTATATAAGAAGCCCGGCGTAAGCCTTAAGAGCTCCATCCATATTTCCACTTAATACAGCCTTTGCCAATTTTTTACCTAACTGCACTCCCTCCTGATCGAAACTGTTGATATTCCATACAAATCCCTGGAACATTACCTTGTTTTCGTAGTGAGCAAGGAGTGCACCAAGAGATTTTGGATTGAGCTGATCACCATAGATGAGACTGCTTGGTCTTCCACCGGCAAATGCTTTGTTAGGATTTTCGTCTGATTTACCGCAGGCAAAAGCAACAATCTGTGCTGTTACGTTTGCTGCAAGCTTAACCTGGCTTGTTGAATTTTCAATAACAACATCTTCACCAGTCTGATTCTGGCGGAAGGCAATAAACTGGAGCGGAATGATGTCTGTTCCCTGGTGCAGCAGCTGGTAGAAGGAATGCTGACCGTTTGTTCCAGGTTCACCAAAAATAACCGGACCTGTAAGATAGTTCATTGGTTCGCCGTTGCGGTTTACAGATTTTCCGTTTGATTCCATATCAAGCTGCTGTAAGTGGGCCGGGAAGCGGCTCAAAGCCTGGCTGTATGGAAGAATTGCTGTTGCAGGATATTCCTGAACGTTGCGCTCGTAAACACCAATGAGTGCGTCCATCATTGCAGGATTTTTTGTTATATCTTTGTTCAAGGCAAGCTTGTCTTCTTCGGCAGCTCCGGCAAGGAAGTCTGCAAAAACTTTTGGACCGAATGCAAGCGAGAGAACTGCTCCACCAACTCCGGAAGTTGATGAATAGCGTCCGCCGATGTAGTCATCCATATAGAAGGCTGCCATGTAGTCCGGGTTGTGAGCGAGCGGGCTTGTTTCAGAAGTAACTGCAATCATGTGCTTACTTGCGTCGCAGCCTGCCTTTTTGATGAAGTCTTTTACAAAGCTTTCGTTTGTGAGTGTCTCGAGAGTTGTTCCAGATTTAGAAACAAGAATAAAGATTGTCTTAGCAATATCAAGGGACTTTACAACACTTGCTGCATCATCAGGGTCAACATTAGAAATAAAATGAGCTTCCATTTTGAAGGTGTTGTTTTTCTTGGCCCAGTTTTCCAGAGCAAGATACATGGCGCGTGGACCAAGGTCTGAACCACCAATACCAATCTGGCAGACTGTTGTATATTTTTCGCCCTTTTCGTTTGTGAGTGCACCAGAGTGAACCTTGTCTGCAAACTCTGCGATGCGCTTTACTTCATTAAGGTAAAACTCGCGCTTGTTTACTCCGTCGGCCATAACATCTTTTCCAAGCTGACCACGTGTAAGCTGGTGCAAAACCATGCGCTTCTCACCAGTATTGATTACAGCTCCATCCAGAAGCTCCTGATATTTTTCTACAAGCTGCTGCTCGTCTGCAAGCTCAGCAAAAGTTTTAATAATCTGTTCATTTACCTGCTTTGCTGCATAATTATATGTAAGAGCACCACCCATTGGAATTGAATATTTTGCGATTCTGTCTGCAGCTCCTGAACCACCAAGTTCGTCTGCAACAGATACCATACCTTTTAAAGACTGCAACTTCTTCCATGAAGAAAGTGTGTCTGCGTTTTGCCATGTAGCCATTTATATACCTCAAACAAAAATAAAATCATCGGAGATTTCTCTGATGGTAATAACATTATAGTAGATTACATTGGGTGATACAATGAGGCAGAATGTTTTTTATTGACGATTCATTTTTTTCATTATTATATTTACAGACATGAAGATACTGATTTTATCATGCAACACCGGCGGCGGACATAATTCTGCTGCCAAAGCAATTAAAGAAGCTCTGGAAGAAAAGCATCAGATTTGTGATATTATGGATGTTCTTGCCTTTGGAGGACAAAAAGCCTCTGATCTTGTATGCGATGCATATATAGAAATGGTTAAGAAAACTCCAAAACTGTTTGGCGAAATTTACAAGATGGGCAGCAAGCTTGGACAACTCACCCAGTCAAATGGAAAACTCCGTTCACCTGTATATCTGGTAAACAAGCTTTATTCAGATGCCCTGAAGGAATATATTAATGTAAATCATTATGATGCAGTTATCTGCGTTCACATTTTTGCAGCAGAAGCAATGACCAGTCTTAAAAAACATTACAAGACAACTGTTCCGTTCTATTTTGTTGCAACCGATTATTACTGTTCACCAATGCTGGAAGAGACAACTCCAAACGCAATCTTTATAGCTCATAAAGACAGTCTTTTTACATATATAAATCATGGAATTGATAAAAAACTCATTGTGCCAACCGGCATTCCTGTTTCAAAAAAATTCCTTAAGAAAAAAGATAAGGCCGAAGTTCGTAAGCATTTTGGTTTAAAACCGGAAGATCAGGTTTATCTTCTTATGAGTGGAAGCATGGGCTTTGGAGATCTGATTGACACCACCCGTTATATTTTTGAAAACGGAAACGAAAAAACAAGGGTAATCGCAATTACCGGTAATAATAAGGATTTATATAAGGAATTAAAAACAACCTTTAGCGAAGAAGAAAGACTTATTCTTGTTGGCTTTACCGATAAGGTTTCTGATTATATGGATGCAAGTGATGTTCTGCTTACAAAACCGGGCGGACTTTCGAGCACAGAAGCGCTTGCCAAAGGAATTGCAATTGTTCATACAGCTCCTATTCCGGGCTGTGAAAGTGAAAACGTTCAGTTTTTTACAGAACACCATATTTCGGTATGTGCAAGAGAAAGCGAGGACGCCGGAAGACTTGCCGTTAGCCTTATGAAGGATGAGTTCTTAAGAAGCCAGATTCTTGCTGCTCAGGACAACTACAGATGTCAGAATTCCGCAATGCAGATAGCTGATTTTGTTACAGGAACAAGGTGATTTACCACTTGACAACTTTCAAAAGTGGAAATAAGATTGAATATATGGACTTAAGAACAGTATTAACAACAGACACAGTTAACCTTCATTTGAAGGGAACAACAAAAGAAGAAATAGTAGACGAGATGCTCGACGTTCTCTACAAGGCTGGAAAAGTAACAGATAAAGCAGCAGCCAGAGAGTGTGTTTTGGATCGTGAGCGCAAGATGTCTACAGGTATGAAACATGGAATCGCAATCCCTCATGGAAAGACAGATACAGTAAGCGATTTAGTAGCCTGCATCGGCATTTCAGATAATCCTGTTGATTTTGATTCACTTGATCAGGAACCATGCCGTATTTTTATCATGACTCTTTCTCCTGTAAACAAGACAGGCCCACACCTTCAGTTCCTTGCTGAAGTAAGCCTTCTTTTTAAGAGCCCTGAAAAACGTCAGGAAATCCTTGATACACAGGATAAGGCAGAAGTAATCCGTATTCTTACAGAATAGCTTTTGCATTGATTTGGTAATTCCAGACCTTTATGCCCTGTGCGTAAAGGTCTTTTTTTTATTACTCCTAAAAAGGAAGACTTTATGAAATTAGATCCAGTTTTTACAGTAAAACAAAACAAGCTTTTTTTTATAGAAAGCAATTCCCCTGCCGATGTTTCCACCTTTAACAAAATAGAAATTAAATGGTCCGAAGTTGAACTTGAAGACGAAATGTATAATGAGGAATATCTTGCAGCGCTCCGAGAGCAGCTTAAGGCTCTGGATGAAAGCGGAAAATTTGCAATCCTCATTCCTGTTGTTGACAAACCGCTTGAAAGCCCTGAACAGATAGAACTATTTATAAATGCATTTAATCACACTGCCCGCCGTGTAAAAGATTGCGTTTCGGTTGCAGGTCTGGAGCTTCCTCCACAGATTATTGCAAAAGGTTTTAGCGCCGGTTCCCCTGCTGCAGACTTTATGGAAACACTCGCCATTAAGCATGCACAGTATGTTTATTTTGTAAAAGGCACCGATTCCATTCCAGACAATATTGCAGTTTATTAATTTTTGTCATTGCGAGTCCGAAGGGCGAACGACTTTTGCGTCGCAATCTACAACGCAACAATTGTAAAATTCTGTTAATATTTGCGAAAAACCGCAAGATTTTCAATAAAAAAGCGTTAAAACTACATAAAAATGTGTTTTTTCTTGAAAATTCTCTTGCATATTTTTCCTAATTGTGACATTATGCTCGCAATAGGGATTATAACAAATGCAGTATAAGTCAGAAACAAACAGATTCCACAACTCTTGTTTTGCAACATTGGCATTGTGCTTAATGTTCACAGGTATTGCTATGTCTGTATATTTTTGCCTTCCAGCTACTGTTGTTGAACCTGCACCTCAGCTTGCCGCTGCAGACATTATTACAGAAGAACCCGAAGATGATTTTTCGGAAGACCGCTATGACCAGATAATGGAATCCACTTTTGAAAAAAGCAATTCTAAAACAGATACAGGTCTTACACTCTACAGACAGGCAGATTCACGCGGTGCAGTAGAAAAGTTCTATACTTGCTTAGTTCGTAACAAAGATATAGCACTTGCAATTCTTTCTGAAGCAGACAACAACGATATCCCGCTTTCGCTTGCTTTTGCGCTTGCCTACACAGAAAGTCATTATAACCCACAGGCAACAAACAGTAATTCAAATAACACTATAGACAGGGGTCTTTTCCAGCTCAACAGTAATTCCTTCCCTGGACTTACAGAAGCAGATTTTTTTGATCCCTATATAAGTGCAAGATATGGTATGTCGCACCTTAAGTTCTGCCTTAACTCGGCAGGCAACGAGGTTTCGGCCCTTGCAATGTATAACGCAGGCACCGGCCGTGTTCGTTCCAACAAAACACCTCAGACAACACTGAACTATGTTGGAAAGATTCTGACCTACCAGAAGACGATTGAAAGCATTTTTGCTGACGAAGTAGCAGCCTACTTTGAATTAAGATTCCCTTACGGAATTGGCACTACTACTGTAGCAATGGCTGACAAACGTTGATAACATTAGCCTCCTAATTTTTTGTATAGGGAATCCGGTTTTACAGTTTTTTTCCGGATTCCCTTTTTTTGTTTAAAGTTTGCATTGTGGTCATTACAGGAGTTTCCTGATATGAAAATGTAAAAGAATAAAGCAATTTGAAAAAGTTCTGGCACGGAGTGGTAGAACTTTTTCCTTTTGACGGCTTATTTACTGTTATTTTTTTAACAGTATTTACATTTTTTCACAAAATTTGCTATAATTTCATTGAATTTCACACTTTTTGTCTTGATTTTCAATTCCCATTTCCAAGGAGAACCCCTATAATGACCACAATTGCAATACCAGAAGCTACCAGAAAGCGCATGCTGCTTCTGCTGAATCTGCTCGGTGTCTGGCC
>JAILBH010000170.1 GCA_024681195.1 Treponema sp. | reverse complement strand
GGTATAGGTTTCTTCGTCATAAATAGGGGCTCCTACAGGAGAAATATCGTACAAAGCACGCAGCACTTCGTTTATTCCATTATCTTTTTGTGCAGACATTTCTAAAATGCGTTCCCCCGGGATTTGAGGCAGGGTATTTTTTATAAACTCCCGGATTGCAAGCGGTTTGGAAGCCTTAAGGTCTGTTTTATTAATGGCAACTACAGTTTTATCCTGGAGCTTTTCCAAAAGTCGTGCGGTTAAGGCTTCTTCATCTCCCGGCTGGCGTGTTGAATCAATTACATAAAGTACGCAGTCAATTCCATCCAGCTGACTTTCCGTAACATTGCGCAGACGAAGGTTCAGTTTTTTTTCTGACTCATGATAGCCCGGAGTATCAATAAAAATAAGCTGGCCAAGAGAAGTATTTACAATTCCTTTAATTGCATTACGTGTAGTCTGCGGAATAGGAGAGACAATGCTTACCGGTTCCTGGCAGGCAGTGTTCAAAAATGTAGATTTACCGGCCGACGGACGACCGATTATTGCGACAACTGCGGTTTTTAAGGTTTCTGTTTGTTCGTTTGCTTCCATATTTTGATTTTATAATAAAACGGGATTTTTTCATAGCATTCATAAAAGAAACCCCCAGTCATTCTTGAAACAGAATGATTGGGGGTTATTTTTTTTTTCTCCGAATTGTGATGGTTACCGTTGGTTGTTAGTCGTCACTGCGGGTCCAGGCTATAGAGTAGTAATTGTTTTTCAGATAGGTTGCATTTGTTTGGGGATCTGTTACATCAACAGGAGTGTCGTTTGCCTTCCAGCCAGATGTATTTGCGAATGTGATACTTGAAAGATTTTTACATCCATAAAATGCAAACGTAGCTATGGTATTCACTTTATTTCCAATTACGATAGTTTCTAGATTTGTACAATTAAAAAAAGTGTTTGAGTTAATGGTTTTTATTTCATTTCCTAATATAACACTTTTAAGATTCTTATTACTCTCGAATGAAAATCCGTTTATATTTGTAACACCTGAACCAATTATCGCAGTAGTAATACCTGAACAGCCGAAGAAAGCTTCCTCTCCTATACTTGTAACATTATCTGGAATAGTTAAACTTGATATAGCAGAACAGTCTTTGAATGCTTGGTTACCTATAGTTGTAACCTTATTTGGAAAAGTAATACTTGATAGGGCCGAGCAACCATTAAATGCGTAGTTTTTTATAGTTGTGACATTGTCTGGAATAGTAATATTTGTTAAAGCAGAACAACCATAGAATGCTGATTGATCTATAGTTGTGACACTATTCGGAATTGTTATGTTTGTTAAATTTTTACAATTACAGAAAGTGCTAGATTGTATCTTTGTAATACCATCAGGGATAATTATACTTGTAAGTTCAGAACAATTCATAAAAGCATCTTGGAACAGATTTCCTCCTGTTACTGTAACTTTCTTAAGTGAATTAGGAATGTAGTAGTATACATTATAATAAGAGTATGTTCCGGTTGAGATTCTCCTTGTAATTTTGGTTGAATCTTCAAAATCATTTTTTCCAAAAAAATATGCGAATAATGTCGATTCAGAAGCTGATGTAGCTTCTTTTGAACTTCCAACAAACGGAATTGTAAGTTCTTGTAAAGACGAACATTGTTCAAAAACTCCAGTTCCAATTGAGGTTACGCTATCAGGTATTGTAAGGCTAGTTAGACTTGAACAGCAAGAAAATGCACCAGTTTCTATAGTTGTAACTTCATCTGGAATAGTTATATTTACAAGATTTGAACATCCAGAAAAAGCTTTCTGTTTAATTGACACTATTGTTTTTGGTAAACTAATACTATAAAGATTTTTACAATTCATAAAAGCGTTTTCGGCGATATTTGATATAGAGGTTACTTCGGATAAATCAAGTTTAACCATAATATCAGGTTTTGATTCGTAGAGAGAGTTCATCGCAGAAACTAGATATGATATACTTAGGTTTCCTGAAACTTTGATAATACATCCGTTTTCCAGGTTTTCGATGTCATTTGCAATGTTTCTTGTGTTTGAATTTATGAGCCAAGTTGCATAAAGGGTTACAGGCCCATGAAATGCTCCTGCTTCCCAGCCTGTAATCGGATCGTCTGTGCAAGATTTTTCAATATGCCAGCCTAAGAATTCATTTTGACCGTAAGTCGGAGTTGCAAGTGTTATGTCATCTTCTACGGTGTAAGTTTCTTTTACAGTGCCTGCAAATGTTCCGCCGCTCATTTTGTATTCTATTGAAAATTCTTCAGGGGTGAATTTTGCGTAAAGAATGATGTTGCCGCTTGCTTTTTCAATTTTTGAAACCTGACTTTGAGTTGTGAAGTTTGAATCTGTGAACCAGCCGCCGAAAGTGTAGTAGTCGCGGGTTAATTGTGGTAAAACAAAAACAGTGTCTTTGCTGATTGTTTCGAGTAAGCTTACATTTTCCGGAAGTGTACCGTTATTCAAATTATATGTTACTGTATAAAGTGCATCAAAACTTTGTATGGTTCTTGCTGCAGTAGAATTAAGTCCGTTTGAAATATGAATAAGTTCACGGTAGCTTGCAATTTCATAATCTGCGTCATCTGTTTCTGCATGAAAAGTTATTTTAATTCTGTAAGTTCCAGCCGGTGCACTGCCATTGTAGGTCACTGAGTTGTTTGAAGGTGTGAGTGTCTGACTTGCACTTGAAATAGAAGTTCCGTCTATATTTTCAAGAGCAGCTGTTGCATAATTTACAAGATTTGCATTTGCGGCTTGTGAATAGTTAAGGGTTATGCTAAAACTTCCAACGCCGGTACCTGCATTTGTAATTGAAAGTGCAAAACTGAGTGTGTTTGTTCCTGTAGTTATTGCTTGTTCCAAAGTACCGCTAAAGGTTGTGGCGTCTTTGTTAGCTGTAAGCGTAAAGCTCCAGTTGCCTTCTTCAACCGGGATTGCTGCAGCATTCATCTGAGTATAAGTTTCCCAGGTGCCAAGTGTTTGTTCTGAAGCTCCTGATTTTGTTCCCTTCAGAATGATGTTTGTAAACTGCGTAACGTCGGCTTGAGAAAAAACTGTGCGTGATGAATCTGTCTGTTCCAGCGAAATTTTTATGAAAGAGTTTTTCTGATTTTCTTCCAGTTGAGCTTTTTCCAAAAAATTTGAACAGGAAAAAAGTGTAATGCTGAACAGTATTGTAAGTAATGATTTGATGATTTTTGAGTTTTTCATAAGTTCCTCCTATTCCACAATAATCTGGGCAAAAAATGAATACCACTTGCTGTCTTTAAATGCTTCCAAAGAGAGAGAGTAAGTTCCCTTTTTGTAATTTCCAAGATTGATTGAACAGCTTTTTGTGTTTGCATATTCCTGATCATTTAATCTCCAGGTGTACAGATCACATTCTTCGGAAGTAAAGATGAGCATGTTTCCATTTTTCATGCTTGTTACCTGAATATCATTTTCCTGTGAATAAGAAACAGAAAATACAATTTCGCTGTTAGTTCCTCCATTGTTGGAGTTACTGTTTCCGCTGCCGCTATTGCTGCCGCCACCAGAGTTTCCGTTGTTGCTGCCACTGTTTGTACCGCTGTTGTTACTACCACTGTTGGTGTTCGTTCCATTATCATCTGGTGTAACTGTGCCTTTGCAGCCCGCAGCTATTCCTGCAAGCAGCAAAATTGTCATTAAAAATGCTAAAACTTTAGAAGAAGATTTCATAATGCCTCCAGAATAATCTTTGTTTACACACAGTCTATTACTAAAAAAAAATAAAACTCGGGAAATTTTCCCGAATTTTAAAAAAAATTGTGATATAATGAACTTATGAATCTAAAGCAAATTCTTAAAAAGTGTTTTTCTATAGAAGTAATCCTCATTTGTTTTGGACTTGTTACGCTTTCGTTTTCTATATATTACAAAAATAAAGCATCCAGACTTTTTGTTGGGTATGATCAGGAAACTGTAAATCTTATTTTATTGAACAGCAGTACAGAACCCGCTTCTGCAGATCTTGCTTTGAAACTTAATTCTCTTAAAGATGAATATTATCCGTTTACATATTTTGATTTTTCGCTGGAAGAAAAACTTGATAATATAATTGAACAGTTTGCTAAAAAAGCTGTTATAACAAATGAAAATGAAAAACTAAAAGTGGAGCAGGAGCTTACAACTTTAATACTGGACTTTCAAAGCAAAATATCGCAAAAAGAGCAGACACTTTCTTTTGGCTACGACAGCCTTATGTACTGTTCTTCGCTTTTACTTTTAATTTCTATTCTTTGTGTCGTGTTTAAATCATTAAGGCAGAAAGCCCAAATAAAAAATATCCAGCTTAGAACCGATGAACAGCAATCAATAAGCCGTAATCTTCACGACGGAGTTGCACAGGATCTTGCTGCCTTAAAATTTTATCTTCAGCAGAACGATAAGGAAAGATCTGACTTTTATGCTAATCAGGCATTGAATGAAGTAAGATATCTTATTGGAGCGCTTCATATAGATTTGTCTGAAGATTTTGAAATAATTATTCGGCAGATGCTTCAGACTTTTGAAAGCAATTACAAAATCAAAACCGAAATGTTTGTTGCTTCTTCTCATATTTCAACTTTGCCGCAGAGTGTTCAAATAGAAATAATCAGGGTTTTGCAGGAGTCTCTTAGTAATATTGCACGTCACGCAAATGCTTCGCTGGTTACTGTAAAGTTTACTGATGTTGGTCAGGATTTTAAAATTTCAATAAGCGATAACGGTGTTGGTTTTAATCTTGAAGATGTTGATGAGCATAATAAAACAGATTCAAAAAAACATTATGGAATTCAGAATATTCAGGACCGCGTTAAAGCTATGGGTGGAACTGTTGAGTTTGTAAATAACGGGGGTACAACAATTGCAATCACAATTAAAAATATTATTCGTTGATGACCATTCGGGTTTACGTGACAGTTTAAGTTTTCTTCTTGAAAAGAAAAATCCTCAGTTTAAATTTTATCTTGCCGGTGATGCTGAACGCGCTTCTGTTTGTTTGAATGCGAATTCCGAAATTGATATTGCTATTGTTGATTTAAATCTTAACAATACAGACGGACTTTTGCTTGTTGATGAAATCAGAAGAATCAGGCCGCAAATAAAAATCATAATTTATACAATGTACAACGATGCAATTCATATAAAGAATTCTTTACAGAAAAATATTCAGGGCTTTATTACAAAAGATCTTGAAGTTGGTGAAATTGAAAAGGCAATTCTTGCTGTTGAAAATGGAAATCTTTTTTATTGTAAAGATGCGCAGAAAATTCTTTATGAAATGATTAATAAGAAAAACACAACTGGCGGCGGATTTTATTCAGATGGAGACGAAAACAAACGGACAGAGGCTGTGTTTAAAAACTATCAGGCGCTTACAAAAAAAGAGCAGGAAGTTTTTGAACTTCTTGCTAAAATGCGCGATGTTTCAGAAGTTGCAGAAGCTTTGAATAAATCTTTAAAAACAATTCAGAATAAAAAGACAATCATTTATCAAAAGATGAATGTGCAGGACAGACTTGAGCTTGTAGAAGCCGCTAAGCTTTTAGGAGTTATAATATGATTTTTGCAAAAAAAGATTATTCGCGTAAAAATATTCTTGTTACTCTTTGCGTGCTGGCTGTAGCTTTGCTTGTTAATTGTTTTGGTTCTGTTTTTGCAACTAAAATTACTTTTCCTTTGTATCTTGATTCTGTAATGACAATTGGCGTTACTGCTTTATGCGGACTTCTTCCCGGAGTTTTGTGTGCGGTTTTATCTAACGGAATTTTGTTTTTGTTTGATTACACAATGCTTCCATTTATGAGCTGCCATATTGTTACTGCTGTTCTTGCGTGGCTTGTTTTTGTTCATGCAGATAAAAAGAATGAAAAGCTCCCTGTTTTGGAACGAAGTGAATCTTACGAAATAGATGCCTTTTTGTGGGCAGGTGTCTGGGCGGCACTTAGTAATGCAATTCTTGGAAACCTGATTGCTGATATTCTGTTTGGAGCACGTGTAAACCGCCAGAATGCAGAATGTACTGTTCAGGGAATCTTTGTTGTTACAAGAAATCTTTTGTATTCAACATATCTTGCAGGTTTTATAGAAAATATTACAGATAAAATGCTTAGTGCGGTTCTTAGCTATGGACTTTACGAAGGTGTAAGAAGACTTTATAAGAAGTAAATTATATGCTATTATACGATTATGCCTGATGTAATTACTAATGCTGGAACACCGTTAGCGCTTGGTGCTTCTATTACTAAAAATGGTGTTAACTTTTCAATTTATAGTAGGGATGCCTCTGCTGTTAGTATTTGTCTTTTTGATGATGACATGGCAAAGCAGCCTTATGCTGTAATTCCACTTGATCCTGTTGTGAATCGTACAGGAGATATCTGGCATATCAAGTTTTGCGGCTTAGGAGAAGGGACCCTTTATCTTTACAAGGTAGACGGTCCTTATGAACCAACGCGCGGACTTAGATTCAACAAAAATAAATATCTTTTTGACCCTTATGCAAAAGCCTTTACTCAGGGCTCAGTTTTTCGTTCCTATAACCGCCAGCATAAACAGGGCTTTTCTGCAAACGAAGGCGGCGAGCTCCAGGATCTTTCGGATTTTCCAAAATGCGTTGTTGTTAGTGATGATTTTGACTGGGAAGGCGACCGACCACTCAACTATCCGCTTGAAAAATCTATAATTTACGAAGCTCATCTTAAAGGCTTTACGGCTTCTCCTTCCAGTGGAGTGGCACCTCAAATTGCCGGTACCTACAAGGGTTTTGCCCAGAAAGCAGAATACCTGCGTGACCTTGGAGTAACCTCCGTAGAGCTGCTCCCCATTTTTGAATTTGACGAAAACGAAACTGCAAATACAAACCCCCGCACAGGAGAAACTCTGGTAAATTACTGGGGCTATTCTACAATAGGTTTTTTTGCGCCAAAGACAGGTTATGCTGCAGACAGATCTCCCGGAGGTCCGGTCCGCGAATTTAAACAGATGGTCAAAGACCTTCACAAAGCCGGCCTTGAAGTAATTCTTGATGTAGTTTATAACCACACTGCCGAAGGAAATGAGCGCGGCTATACCTTTGAATTCCGCGGCCTGCAGAATGATGTTTATTATTCCTTACCGCAAAACGACAAACAGTACTACATGAATTTTAGCGGCTGCGGAAACAGCGTAAACTGTAATCATCCGCTTACGGGGCAGTTTATTTTAGACAGCCTCCGCTACTGGGTTCTCAATATGCATGTAGACGGCTTCCGTTTTGACCTTGCGTCAATTCTTACACGCGCACCAAGCGGAGCTCCAATTCCTTATGATATGCCAAGTCTTACAGCAATCATAAGCCAGGACCCGGTTCTTGCAAAAACAAAAATCATAGCAGAACCATGGGATTGCGCAGGCTTGTACCAGCTGGGTGGCTTCCCCGGAGGAACTTTACCTGGAGATAACCGCTGGTCTGAATGGAACGGACGCTTCCGCGATGATATACGCCGTTTTATCCGCGGCGATGAAGACGCTGTAACTGCAGCTGCAACCCGCATTGCCGGAAGCTCTGACTGTTACAATCATTCCGGCCGCGCCCCAACAGCTTCAATCAACTTTATTACAGCTCACGACGGCTTTACCTTAAACGACCTTGTAACCTACAATCATAAGCACAACGAAGAAAACGGCGAAGAAAACCGCGACGGCTCCGATGACAACCTTAGCTACAATCACGGTTATGAAGGGGAGTGTACAAATCCAAAAATCCAAAGTCTTCGTCTAAGAAAAATTAAAAACTATCTCATATATCTTTTTGTTTCACAAGGTGTTCCAATGCTGCTTGGTGGAGACGAAATGCGCCGGACCCAGGATGGTAACAATAACGCCTACTGCCAGGACAATGCAATCAGCTGGATAAACTGGAACCTCGCACAAATCAACAGCGGTCTTGTTCGTTTTACAAAAAATCTTATTGCTTACCGCCGCACCCATTCAGTTTTTTCACGCACCAGATTTTTTACCGACACTTACGACAAAGATACAGTTCCCGAAATTGTGTGGTACGATATAAATGCAAAAAATCCGGACTGGACAAAACAAAAGCGCTTCCTGGCCTTTAAGCTCAACGGTGCCGAAAGTTCCGACGGAGAAAATGATTTTTACATTGCAACCAATTCCGATATTTATGATTTAACCATTACGCTTCCAGCCCTTTCAAACGGACGCAAATGGCATTTTGTTGCAGACACTTCGCTGCCTTCTCCGGAAGACATCCTGGAACCTGGGAACGAAGAGCCTTTGCGTGAACAGCGTCGCTACGTGCTCCTTTCCGGGGCAACAGTAATTCTTACAGGAAAGTAATCTAAGCCTTTTCGGCAAGCTCTTCCCAGCGTAAATATTTTTCCTCAAGCAGTCTGTCAATTTCTTTATATCTGTCTCCGGCTGCACGAACCTCATCAAAATCCTGCGAAGCCATTTTTTGTTCAAGCACCTTTTGCTCTGCTTCCAGCACCGGAATCTCTTCGTTCAGTTGTTCAAATTCCTTCTGCTCTTTAAACGAAAGTTTTTTCTTCTGTTGTTTAGTAGAGGAGGGGGAAGCCTCCCCCTCGCTCCAGCCCGCTCCGCGGTCTTCCGCTACCCCCTCTGCGGTCTCAGACGCCGCCCGCAACGCCTGCTTTTCCTTCTTAAGTTCTTCGCGGTATTCAATATATTCACTGCATTTTCCAACAAAACCGCTTATATCTCCGTTTTCTTCCATTATAAAAAGACTGTCTACAGTTTTGTCCATAAAGTAGCGGTCATGACTTACAAGCAAAAGACAACCTTTATAATGCTCAAGAAACTGTTCCAGAATGTTCATTGTAAAAATGTCAAAATCATTGGTAGGCTCGTCTAACACCAGAAAGTTAGGATTTTCTAACAAAAGCCTGACAAGAAAAAGTCTTTTTCGTTCTCCACCGCTAAGAGTGCTTACAGGACTATGTTGAATTTTCCCTTCAAAACCAAATTCCTCTAAAAAACGCGAAGCACTAACTTCTTTTTTGCCGTCATTAAGGGTCATATGTTCTGCAGTTTCTTTTATGTATTCGAGCACGGTTAGGTTAGTGTCTTTAAAAACCGGGTTTTGGGTGTAATAGCCGAATTTTGTATTTACACCTACGTCAATTTTTCCTGAGTCTGGTTCAAGAGTTCCTGTAACAATATTTAAAAAGGTAGATTTGCCGGAGCCATTGTCTCCAAAAACACCAATTTTCTGGCCCTTTGTAAAAACATAAGAAAAGTTTTTAATAACAGGAGCATTTCCTTTTAAATAGTTTTTGCTTATGTTATGAAGAACCAGCACTTTGCCGCCGAGCCGCTTTCCTTTAACCTCAAAAGTAAAGCCTTTATCTGTCTGAAACTTTTCGCGGTTAATAAGCTGTTCGTCGCGTTGGATTCGCGCTTTAATTTTTGTTCCACGCGCGCAAGGCCCTCTAAGCAGCCATTCCCGTTCAAAACGTAATACAGATTCTATCCGTCGTTCTGTATTGGCTTCAATTTCTGCTTCTGTCTGTTTTTTCTCCAGATACTGACTGTAGTTGCCTTCGTAAAGCTTAAGACGGTTGCGGGCAAGCTCATAAATATTTGTACAAACCGCATCCAAAAACCAGCGGTCATGAGTAACCATAAGAACAGCTCTTTTTGTGTCATGAAGATAGTTTTGCAGCCAGTAAATTGTAGTTATATCAAGATGGTTGGTAGGTTCATCTAACAAAAGAAGCTTTGTATCTTCCACCAGAACCTGAGCCAGCGCAACTTTTTTTATCATCCCTCCCGAAAGCGCACCCATCTTAAGCGACAAATCAGTAATGCCAAGCGTAGTCAAAATAGAACTTATCTGTGCCTCGTAATTCCATAAATCATTCTGCTCCATCTTGAGCATTGCATCTTCGTATCGGTGCTTAAGGCCTTCGCTGGTCGATCCAGCTTTAGCCATTTCCTGACAAATCTCTTCATATTCGCGGATAAGCTTTAATTTTGGAGAATTACTCTTAAAAATATGTTCGCGGATTGTGTTTTGTGCATTAAATTCAGGGTTTTGGGGCAGATAAGAAACCCCAGCCTCCTTATTAAGAACAACGCTGCCTTCATCAGGCTGTAAAATTCCGGCAATTGTTGCAAGCAGAGTAGATTTCCCCGTGCCATTCCGTCCAATCAGGGCCGCCTTTTCTCCTTCCTGAATTCCAAACGATACTTGTGTAAAAAGAGGCTTTTCCCTTCCGATTTTTGCAAGATTATTAATAGAAAGAATATTCACAACCATATTATTATGAATTTTTTTCGACATTGCAACTCGGCCAATTATGATGTAAAATATACGCATTAAAAATAATAGGCTTCAAAAAGTAAACATGTATTTTATTTACTAAAAAAGGAGACTTTTTAAATGGAATTCAACAAAGAACAATTCAAGGAAAATCTTTCGGCTCGTCTGCGCCGTCAGTATGGAAAGGATATTTCGCAGGCTAACAAGCATGACCTTTTTGATGCTGTTTCGGCAAGTGCAATAGAAATTATTATGCCAAACTGGATGGCAACCCGTGCAGAATACGATAAAAAACCTGTAAAGCAGCTTTATTATCTTTCTGCAGAGTTCCTCATGGGACGTGCCCTTAGCAATAACCTTATAAATGCAGGAATCAAAGACTCTGTAAAAGAAGTTCTTAAAGAAATGAACATAGACTTTGATATGATCGAAGACGAAGAGCCTGATGCAGGTCTTGGAAACGGTGGTCTTGGTCGCCTTGCTGCCTGCTTCCTGGACTCCCTTGCTACACTTGATTATCCTGGACACGGTTACGGAATCCGCTATGAATATGGTATGTTTGAACAGCGTGTAGAAGACGGCTACCAGGTTGAATATCCTGATAACTGGCTTGCCCACCGCGACCCTTGGGAAATCAAACGTTCTGACCTTGCCGTTACTGTAAAGTTTGGCGGAAACATCTGCTACGGAAAAACTCCGGATGGTCAGCCACGCTTTTATATAGAAAATGCAGAGGAGGTTACAGCAACTCCTTATGATATGCCTATCATCGGTTATGGAACAAAGACTGTAAACACCTTGCGCCTCTGGCAGGCTTCAAGTCCAAACGGCTTTGACCTTCAGCTTTTTAACAACATGGAATATAACCGTGCCGTAGAACGCCAGAACTCTGCAGAAAATATCAGCCGCGTTTTGTATCCTAATGACAACGGTCCAAGCGGAAAGGCACTCCGCCTTAAGCAGCAGTACTTCTTCAGCTCAGCATCGCTTCAGGATCTTGTACGTCACTATGTTGCAAACCACGGTACAGACTTCAGTCACTTTGCAGACTACCATGTAATTCAGTTGAACGATACACACCCTGTAGTTGCAATTCCAGAACTTATGCGCATTCTTCTTGATGAATACAATGTAGGCTGGGATGATGCATGGAATGTTGTAACACACACCTTTGCTTATACTAACCATACAATTCTTGCAGAAGCTTTGGAAAAATGGCCAATCTCTATTTTCCAGGGACTGCTTCCACGTATTTACCAGATTGTAGAAGAAATTAACCGCCGCCTTGTAATTGAGCTTCGCCAGAAATTCCCTAACGACTACTACAAGCACGAGCATATGGCAATCATTCACAACAACATGGTTTACATGGCCTGGATGGCAATTCATGCCTGCTTTAGCGTAAACGGTGTTGCTGC
>JAILBH010000160.1 GCA_024681195.1 Treponema sp. | reverse complement strand
GAAAACTTTGCAAAGGGAACTGAAGCTGTAGCCCGCCTCGTTGCAGAAGCAACATCTAAGGGTGCTATGACTGTAGTTGGTGGTGGTGACTCTGTTGCTGCTGTAAACAAGTTCAACCTTGCAGACAAGATGAGCCACGTATCTACTGGTGGTGGAGCTTCCCTCGAATTCCTCGAAGGAAAAACTCTTCCTGGTATTGCAATCTTAGCTACAAAATAAAATAAGCAGCTGATAATAAAGCCTGTGCTGTGTGCACAGGCTTTTTTTTATTTTAGAATATGCTATAATTCCTTTATGAAAAAAATTCTTGTCCTGATATGTGTTTTATTTTTTGCCGCAAATTTTTTTGCTCAGGATAGCGAACAGAATGATTACCAGCCTTTTGAAGAGCTTTTAGATAAGTATGAAGATCTTTGTGTACTTGATATTGCAGTTAAAGAAAGTCTTTCAGTTTCAGAAATATCAAAACTATACTATGTCAAAAATTCACGCGCCGGAACTGAACAGCCGGAATCAAAAGAATGGGAAAAGGTTTTGAGCCTTTATAATCAGGAGCAAAATGAAACAATTCTTAACCAGCTTTGTGTTTTAGAAGAAGGGGAGTTTAAGGAATATAAGTCATTGTTTTTTACCTGGCACTTAAGCCTTCTTATAGAGTTTGCCGGAGAACGCGAGGTCATAGATTATATTTCTTCAAATCTTGATTACATAGAAGCTTTGCCAAAAGATGGAAACATATATTTTACTGTAATGTACTATTATTTATGTGCATTAAATAATACTTTCCAGCCTTATGCAGCTTTACAGCTTGTTGCAGGCATTCCTGATTATCTTCAGACAAATATTCATTATTACTATCAGTACGCATATGCAAATTATCTTATGCTTTCTTATTGTGAGACACAGGAAGAGCTGGATTTTTATAGAAAGAATGCAAAATATGCTTTTGAGATTTTGCAAAAATATGATTATAAGCTGAGCGAGCTTGTAAAATCCTGGCTCAAGAGGATGAATTAAAACTGTCATGAAGAAAAAACTTCTTTTGCTTTTAACAATCCTTTTTTGCTCTGTACTAAGTGCCGCTCCAAAGCTTTTACGTGCCGACTGGAAAAAGCTTTCTGTTTTAGAAAAAGATATCGCTTTGCTCACAGCCTGCTGGATGGAAGAATACGATATTGATTATTCAGATTTTAATTATGCCCTTTCAAAGGATATTCTTAAGCGTGAATGGAATATTGACAGTAAATTTGAGCTTATCAAAGAAGTAAAAGCCGGTTTTGAAAATGGTTATTCTGTAGTTTTTGCTGCCGGTACTAAACTTATTGATACTAATCCGCAAAAAACTCCGGCGCAGATTTCTATTGAACAGGAATATGGAAGAACCAATGCGGGTTATCTGTTTTATATATATGACATCCGTTCAAAAGTAGGCGTGCATGGTTTTGAAGCCTATGATATTTCAAAGTCGCTCCTGCTTTTAAGACTTGGTTTTGCCGTCTCTCTTATTTCCAAATCAGAACTGGAAGAATATGCACAACCTCTTATTCAAAAAGCTCTTTCGGATTATGTAAGCATTCAGGACTTTGCGGGACATTTTATTGCAGCCTGTGTGCTTTCTACAATTTCTTCTTATAAGTATTATAAAACTGTAGATGATGAAGTTGCTGCCTGGACAAATGCTGTAAACATACTTCCTCCAAAGGATATTAATTTTACAGGCCTTACAGCAGACAGAACTGCCATAATGCAAATTCAGGATGGAGTTTATATTCCTTCTGAATATTCCAGCCAGCTGATTGAATTAACAAAGCTCCCGGGCGGCGGTTATGGTGCAGACGGAATAAAACTCATAAAAGAAGCTCGGGAAAGATATGGTGAGCTTGTTTTTTTAGACAGTCTTTATGAAAACCTTGAGCCTGTGCGTTTTAATAAAAAAGGAACGGAAGCTCCAGCCGATTTTTTTGAAAGGGAATACCGCTTGCTTTGGGATTCTTTAGAAGAGTATGAAAAATTTGCAATTGCAGCTTCCAGCAATGTTTTAGAGCGCAACAATCAGTTTCATCTGGATCTTTCTAATAGAGTTATATTTCCAAAAGTGTCATGGACAGGAAAGGAAATCCTAAAAGACACCTGGGGAATTACCGGTAAAGAAGAGTTAATGAATAGTTATGAAGAACTTGGCAGAGGTGAACAGGCTGCAGTTTATCTTAAGCTCAAAAATCTTCTTCTTAAATATCCGGAGCTTTCAGTTTTAGAAATAGGAACAAAAGAAGCTCTTACTGTTACAGAAATTTCACGCATGTATTTTGTAAAAGATAAAATGTTGCTTCTTGGTGAACACGGACTTGAAGCCTGGATTGATGCAAGACGTATTGCAATTCTGCGCTGGGGAATAGGCGCCGGTTATATTTCATTAAATGAGGCCGTAGAACTTATAAAACCGATTGCAGAAAAAATCAAAGGAGATTACACAAGTTTTGAAGATTTTATAGCACACTGGATTGCGGGTTATTGTTATAACGAAGTTTTTTCTTCTACCTGTCCCGACTGTACCATAGATTTGATTAAAGCTATAGAAACTGCCCGTGCCTATATCCCGTTTGAAGAGTTAAATTTTACAGGTTCCGCCGCAGATCCAAACCATTCTATGACTATTGAAGAAGCAGTTTATACTCCGTCTGAGCCTGCTCAAAAAATGATTCCTTTTCAAAAACTTTACAAAGCACATAATAGCCCTGAAGTTTATGAAGAACTTGTTGCTCTTGAAGAAGAAAACCCTGAATATAAGAATGCGTTATTTTACTATCACCTTATTTTAATGGTTGAGTATTCTACCAGCCGTGAGCGTCTGGATTTTGTTGAATCAAATCTTGATTATCTGAATTCTATTCCACAGACTTCCGAGATATTTGATGATGTAATTTTCCAATATATGCATGACCTTACTATGTGCTATGAACCCGAAAAAGTTCTTTCTTTATATGAATCATTATCCGATATGCTTAAGACTAATTTAAGAATTTATTATTACTATGCCTATGCAAATTATGAAATGGCAAATTTAAGTACAAATGTTTTTGAACGTGATATTTATATTTCACGCGCAGTAAATGCCTTTAATCAGCTTAAGAAGCGGGGATATTTACTTGGTACTTTTATTGAGTGTTGGCTAAATACGATGGAATCACTATAATATCAAAATTATGATTTACAATAATATTCTTGAGGCAATGGGTCATACGCCTCTTATACAACTTCAGAAAATGGTAACACCGGGAATGGCCCGTATTCTTGTAAAATTTGAAGGCCTTAATGTTGGTGGTTCCATTAAAACCCGTACTGCTTATAATATGATTTTGGATGCAGAACGCAAGGGGCTCATAGATAAAAACACAGTAATTGTTGAACCAACCAGCGGAAACCAGGGAATTGGTCTTGCTCTTGTTGGAGCAGTGCGCGGTTATAAAACTATAATTATCATGCCGGACAGCGTTAGTGAAGAACGTCGTAAGCTTGTAAAGCATTATGGTGCCGAAGTTAAGTTAGTTCATGATAACGGTGATATTGGTAAGTGCATTCAGGAATGTATTGACGCCGCTTTTTATATGCAGCACATGGATCCGCATGTATTTATTCCTCAACAGTTCGAAAATCCTGCTAACCCGGAGATTCAGCGGAACCAGACTGCGGTAGAAATTCTTGAAGATGTTGATGGTCCTATCCACGGTTTTTGCTCTGGAATTGGAACAGGTGGTACATTAACAGGAATTGGCGAAGTGCTTAAAGAAAAAAATCCTGATATTACAATCTGGGCTGTTGAACCGGCTCATGCCGCAATTCTTAGCGGGGGTAGTGTAGGAACTCATCTTCAAATGGGAATTGGAGACGGACTCATTCCACCAATTTTGAACAAAGATATTTATGATGATATTTTTATTGTAACAGATTCTCAGGCAATAAGAACAAGCCGCGAGCTTTCGCGCAAAGAAGGAATTATGTGCGGAATTTCGAGTGGGACTAATGTTGCTGCAGCTTTAGAGCTGGCTAAGGCGCTTGGACCTGGTAAGACTGTTGTTACTGTGCTTCCGGATACAGCAGAACGATATTTTAGCACTCCGCTCTTTGATGAAGATGTTGAATTCTAAAGCCCTTTAAGAATTGCCTTCTGGTGATACATTTCGATGTCGGCGCGTTTCATAACTGAATTAAAGTTCTTGTCTTTTGTGCTGTCATAAATTGCAAAGCCTGCCGCAAAGGATTTTTTTTCAATAAGAGTGCTGTTCTTTGTAATTTCTTTTTCGCAGAATTCATTCATTTCCTGTTTAATAGCTTCAACGTTTTCGTAATCTTCGTTTTGAATGATAATTACAAATTCATCGCCACCAACTCTGTAAACAGGACTGTGCTTGCAGTAATCACAGATTGACTTGCAGCACGAAATAATATATTCATCACCAGCGTCATGTCCAAAGGTGTCGTTAATAATTTTAAGATTATTTAAATCACATTCACAGACTGCAAACTTAAGTGTCTGTGGTGTTGTCTGAATGTCGTGGTTAAGCTTTTTTATTACGCTGTCATAAGAAATACGGCTCAGAACCTTTGTAAGCGGGTCATGATTAGAAATATCTTTTTCTATATTGATTGTTTCCATCATAATATGACGGAGCATGTTCTGAATAAAAATATAAAACAGAGCAGCTGTAATACAGATAGAAAGATATCCTGAATGAATGTTTCCATCTATAATATTTGCAGTCTGCCCTGTAATCATTATCATTGTTATAATTATAAGACTAAGAAAATTATGCAGCTTTGTCCTTATACCAATTAAAACAAAAACAAACAGTATGTATGCAAGGCTTATACCACAGAAAACCATGTAAATCCAGTATTCATTTCCTCGCTGAAAAATCCCGTTTGAATCAATATAGAAAATTCCTCCATTTTCCAAAGAAATAACTTGAATAATTACATTTACCAGCATGATGATGGACAATGGTTTTGTAGTACGCTTCATTCCGCAGGAACGTGCAAGACAAACACCTAAAAATGGCGAAATAGAAAATTCTATGAAGGTAATTATTTTATGCAAAAGGTGCAGATCATTTGGAACCTTGTCCATCAGAACACCAAAGTATTCACAGATGGCTCCAATCGCTGCTACAATAAAAGAGAATCTAAACCACTTAATATCTTCCTTACCTAAAATAGTGTTTTTGCCAACATCTACCGTAAGTGATAGCATAGTGAGAACACAGATAATAATAACAACAGTGTAATAATTATCCATTAAGAATATTATACACCTATTTTTACGTGTTCGCAAATATAGTACTTAACTAAGCAGTGAATTTTCATTAAAATACAAGCAATATTTACTTATAAACAGGAGAAAATAATGGCACGTACACATTATATTGCCGGAAACTGGAAGATGAACACAACTAAGGCAGAGGCTGTAGCCCTTGCAAAAGACCTTGTTGAACAGTTGAAGGGTAAAACTAACAAATACATGATAGGAGTTCCTTTTGTATATCTTGATGCAGTAGCACAGGTTGTAAAAGGTTCAAATATCATTCTTGCTGCACAGGATTGTGCTGCTACAGATAACGGAGCTCACACTGGTGAAGTTTCCTGCGCAATGCTTAAGGATATTGGTTGTGGCTGTGTAATTCTTGGTCACTCAGAGCGCCGCCACGAAATTGGTGAATCTGATGAACTTATCAACAAAAAGGTTCGCAAGGCATTGGCAAGCGGGCTTGAAGTAGATCTTTGTATTGGTGAACTTTTGAGCGAAAGAGAAGCAGGTGAGGCAGAACAGGTTTGTGCTTTCCAGCTTAGCGCAGGTCTTGCCGGTGTTACAGAAGAGCAGATGAAGAATGTAACAATTGCTTACGAGCCGGTTTGGGCTATTGGTACAGGTAAAACTGCTACTCCGGATGATGCTCAGGCTATCCATAAGTTTATCCGCGGTTATATTGCAAAGCTTTACAATCAGAATGTTGCCGATGAAGTTATTATCCAGTATGGTGGATCCATGAAGGCTTCTAACGCTGCAGAGCTTCTTGCTCAGCCTGATATTGACGGTGGATTGATTGGTGGTGCTTCTTTGAAGGCCGAAACCTTTGTACCAATTTGTGTACTGTAGACAAACTCCATAATTTTCATTAAAATAGTCTAACTATCTTTTGAATAATTTTTTTTGGAGAAATATATATGAGTACAGTTGGTATTGTTCTTTTAGTTTTCTTTATCATTATCTGCGTTCTGCTTGTTCTTTTAGTTTCTATTCAGAGCGATAATGAAGACGGAATGGGAGGACTTTTGGGTGGTCGTGGAACTGCTGCATTTGGTTCACATTCTGCCAGTGTTCTTACAAGAGCTACAGGTGTTCTGGTAGTACTTTTCTTTGTTCTTACTCTTGCACTTGCCCTTGTAAACAGAAAACCAAAAACCGACGAATTAATTAAATCGATTCCAGAAGAAGAGCTTGTAGACGAAAAGGCTGCTGCCGGTGGAAACTGGTGGGAAGATGCAGCTGCAGAAGAAGCTCCTGCTGCAGAAGAAGCTGTTACCGAGTAATTTTCTGGTATTCTATACTAATTTATAAAATCTGCCGTTTTAAATGTTTTTTTTAAGACGGCAGATTTTGAGGTTTTAAATGCAGGAAGAGATAAATGTAATTCAGCATCTGATAAGTGTAGAAAAAGATGCTGCAACTTTAATTGATGATGCCGTAAAAGAAGCGGACGCCCGGACTGCAGAAGCCAAAAACAAATCTAATACACAATTCAAACAACAATATGACGAATGTGCTGCAGCCCTTCAAAAGGAATTTGAGCACACTGTTGAACAAAAAAAATCAGAACATAACAAGAGTATTGAGCAGTTTAAAGCTGACCTTGAAAACCAGCTCAAAGATTACAATGAGTTTAATAAGGTTCTGAACGGACTTTTATTCGGAAAGTAGGGGGCTTGTTTATGGATAAGGCTACGGCACTTGCTTTTAGTTATCCAAAGGCTGCAGGACTTTTACGCAACTCATTTATTAAGGATCGTACACATCTCCTTTTTGAACAGGAGTCTCTGGCAGATTTATGGGGGCTTCTTTTTAACGAGCCTGTTCCTCTTGTTCCGGAAGCAATTCTTGCGCATCAAATAGAAGAAAAAGCCTTTTCAAACTTTCTTTCACAATACATTTTTTTTCTTAATCAATATGATAATGCGCCTTTAATTTTGAGTGATAAAATCAAACGTTACGAGGCAGAAAATCTTAAAGAAGTAGTAGACGCCCTTTGTTCCGAAAAAACAGAATGTCCCCATTTGCGGGATTTAAAAGATTTTAGTACAATAGATGCCGGTGCATGGCCAAATCTTGCCAGAATGACTGCGGGAACAGATTTTGAATGGCTCAAACAGGTTCCTTCTGTAAAAGAGCAGCAGATGGTGGAATTTAAAATTGACCTTCAACTGCTTCGCGAAAACTGGAATGCAATTGAACGTTGTCACGGGGATGATAAAACTGGTCATGAAAAGCTTTTTCTTGATGAATTTATAATCAGGAATATTGTATGGGCTTTAAGACTTGAGCTTTATTACCAAATGGATAAAGACCAGATAATTCAGAATCTGTTTTATGTTACAGACGCTCCGGATAAAAATGATCCTGTTGCGGGGCCTGCAATTAAGATTCTGGATTTTGATATTAACAATTATGCAGACTGGGAAAAATGGAAATACAAAGAGTATTTAAATCCATATGAACCCGGACGGCTTTGGTGCGTAGATCCTGTTTGGATTGAACGCCGGTTTATATCACATCAGGTGGTTTTTGCAAATCATATTTTCCACGAATATCCGATGGAAGATGTTGCACTTGCAGCCTGGTTTAAAATTAAATCATACGAGCTTACCTGTATAAGGACTGCGGTAGAAGCCTTAAGGTTAAATATTGGTTCGTATGAGGCTATGGAGGCGGTAGGAGTAAATGGCTAGAACAGCGGAAATGCGGCTTATTGAGCTGATGGTTCTTAAACAGGATATTGCGCCTGTTATTGAGTACATCGGTAAAAAAGAATCTTTTCAGTTTCAGGATAAGCTTGGGGAAGAAAGTAAAACTAACAGTAAAAAGAATGATAAAGATTTTGATGTAGACGCAAACTTTTATAACAGCTTAAGAAACGCATCTATTAATTTAAATATTCCTCTTTCTGATGAAGAATTTTCAGCCATGGAGACTGCTGCTCCAACTTCTACTGACCGCGAAGACGCTACCCGCATCCTTAAATCGTATAATGACCTGGAAGCCGAGCTCGAAGTTTGTGCTGCCGAAGTTACCAAAGCTACCGACGCTTATAACGAAGCTCTTGCTTTTGCAAATTTAAGAGTTTCGTTTTCTGAACTTGATAATCTTTCGTTCCTTGCACTGCGCATTGGAAAAATAGATCCTGCCGGCTTTGACAACATGAAAGAAACTCTTGGCTTTAGAGCTGTTGTTGTTGCTCTTGGCGATGATAAGTCTCATGTGCTGGTTGCAGCTACCAAAAAGAACAGTGCCGAAGTTGACCTTGAACTCAAAAAGCTTGGTTTTGTTACTCTTGAAATTCCCGAAGATTTTGAAGGAGTTCCACAGGAGGTACTGGACGGACTTTCTGCTCAAAAGAAAAAGTCTGTTCAAAAGCAGGAGGAGCTTGAGCAGATCCGCAATAATTTTGCAGAAACTCACAAGACTGCAATTCATCATCTTATCAAGGTATTTGCAATTGGAGTTCAGATTTCGGATATTGAACGTCGTCTTGAATCTACAGAACTTGTTTACAGAATTACCGGCTGGATTCCACTTACCGAAGCCGAAGTATATATGAAGGAACTCGATAATATTACAGAAGGCCGCATAGCAATAAGAGTTTTTTCACCGCTTGAGGTTTCTGATGTTGTTTCTGGTAAAGAGCAGGTTCCGGTTAAGCTTACGCATGGACGTTTTGTAAAGAGCTTTGAACGAATGATATTCAGCTATGGTTCTCCGCTTTACGGAAATATTGATCCAACTCCATTTGTAGCAGTTTTCTTTACATTATTGTTTGGAATTATGTTTGGAGACCTTGGCCAGGGATTAGTTTTCCTTCTTCTTGGAATTCTTATGGCTGCAAAAGTCATTAAGGTTGGCGGCTGGAACAAGTTTGCACCAATCTTTATAGCAATCGGAATTTCAAGCTCGCTCATGGGTTTCCTTACCGGAGAATTCTTTTCTAACGAAACTCTCCTTGAGCCGGTTTCTGAATGGGTAACAGGACTTTTTGGGCCTCCGCATGCACCAATCCTAAAGATGATGCCTTCATCAGACCCATCTTCTATTATTGCAATGTTTGGTGTATTTGGTGTTGCTGTTGGAATTGGTTTTGTAATCAATACTATTGGTCTTCTTTTAAATATTGTAAACAACCTGCGACGCCGCCGTTTTGACGAAGCCTTTTTTGGAAAGAATGGACTTGCCGGTGCGGTTTTCTTCTGGTATGTAATTGTAATGATTATCCGTATGGTGGTATTTCATCATTCGATTGCAGTTTACGACTGGATTGTAATAGGAGTTTCTTTGTTCTTTGCAGCCTTTGCAGAGCCTTTTGAAAATCTTGTTGCAGGCCGTAAGCCTTTGCTGGAAAACGGTTTTGGAACATATTTTATTTCGGGACTTGTTGAGCTCATAGAAGTAATTTCTGGCTATCTTTCTAATACAGTAAGTTTCGTGCGTGTTGGAGCTTTTGCGCTTTCACATGCCGTTCTAGACTTCCTTATCCTTACCCTTACAAATATGTGCGGAGGAGAAGGAAGTGTTGTTGGGATCATCATTCTGATTGTTGGTAATGCAATTATTATCGTACTTGAAGGAATGATTGTAGCAATTCAGGTAATAAGGCTTCAATACTACGAGTTCTTCTCAAAGTTCTTCCACGAGACGGGCCGGGAATTTAAGCCTTTTAAATTTGTTAACGAATGAGATTGCTGGTTCAGGCCCGGCAATGACAAAAAATGTCATTCTCGCTCTTGAACCGAGAATCTTTAATATATAAGGAGTTTTTCATATGAAAAAGAAATTGTTTCTTATTTTGACAGTGCTTGCTTGTACTTCCGCTGCAATTTTTGCACAGGACGCATCGGCTGCCGGAGCTGCTGAAGGTGCCGCAGGAATCTCTGCAGGAATTAAGTATCTTGCTGCAGCTATTGCTGTTGGACTTGCCTGTATTGCAGGTGGTATTGCAGTTGCAAAAATTGGTTCAAGCGCTATGGGCGCAATGAGCGAAAACCCTGAACTTTCCGGTAAGGCTCTTCCATTCGTTGGTCTTGCAGAAGGTATCTGTCTTTGGGGAATGCTTGTTGCCGTACTTATTCTGATTTTGTAACAGGTTGTAATGAAGTTCTTTATAATCGGACAGCGCGAAATTGTCCTTGCCTTTAAGATGACCGGTATTGACGGAGTTGCCGCCGATACACGCGAGCAGGTGCTCGATGCCTTTAACCGCGTTACGGGAAAGGGTGGTGTTGCTTCGGTTCCAGCTGAACAGATTCCAAGGGTTTTAATTCTTACGGAAGAAGCTGCAGCTCTTATCGAAGAAGAAGAAATAGAATGGCAAAAAACAGGGAAATTTCCTCTTATTGTTGAAGTTCCGGGCTTGAACGGGCACATGAAAGGCCGCAAAACTTTAACGGATGCAATCAGGGAAGCTGTTGGTGTGAATGTATAGGATTGGTAGATAAATGCAGGAATTACGTTCTACAGAAATAATAGATAAAGAAATCCGTCAGGATGCAAGACTCAAAGCCGAAGCTTTGCTTAAGCGGGCAGATGAGGAATGTGCTTCTATCCTTGCAGGGGTAGAAAAACGCCTGCAGATGGCTCGCATAGAAAAACAGGAGTTTTACGATAAAAAGCTTACAGCTCTTCAAAAGGATCTGGATGCTTCGGGCCCTCTGGAAAAACAGAGAATGCAGGTTTCTTTTATTCAAAAGGAACTTATTACAGCTGTAAATAAATATCTTTCCCAGCTTTCACAAGAAAAAAGACTTGAGCTGGTGCTTAATTCCTGCGCACTGGATTCAAAAGCTTTGGAAGGCAAAACCTTTAATATTTTTGTTTATGGCTTTGATGTAGAAAAAGCAAAGACTGCAGTTTTGAACAGATTTAAATTGCAGGTTGCTTCAGTTCAAAAAACAGAATTCGGCAGATTTTTAATGGAAGAAGAAATGGGCCTTGATGTAAATGAAGGAATTATCCTTGAGGCCGAAGATAAATCCATGCGTTTAAGACTTACTCTTACAGAAGTTTTCACTCGTATTATGGACAAGAACCGTGCCGAGCTTACAAAAGCACTTTTTACTGATTCTGCTCTTGCGGGAGGCACAAAATGATAGAAGGAAAAATTACCCGCATTTCGGGTCCGATTGTTTATGCTACAGGCCTTGACGGTGCCGGACTTTATGATGTAGTAGACGTAGGCGAAAAAAAACTGATTGGAGAAATTATCCGTCAGAATAAAGGAAATGCAACTATTCAGGTTTATGAGGAAGATACCGGTATGTACATAGGCGAAAAGGTTGTATGTACACAGCGACCTCTTTCTCTTCGTTTAGGTCCGGGCCTTGTCGGAAATATTTATGATGGAATTCAGCGTCCGCTTAAATCTTTATACAAAGGATCAGATGAAGAATCTACAGAAGATGACAGTGCCTTTTTGCTGCCTGGTCAGCGTACCCAGCCTCTGGATGAAGAAAAAGTCTGGCATTTTGAAGCACAAGCAGAGGTTCAATCAGGTGTAAAAATTCATCCGGGTTTTGTGCTTGGAACAGTACAGGAAACAGAATCTATATCTCATAAAATAATGGTTCCACCGGATATCCGTGGCCACTTACTTGTTTCGTTTAAGGGCAGCGGTGACTATACAATAAATGATATAATTGGTGTTACAGAATTTGATGAAGAAATTTATCTTGCTCATTACTGGGCAGTCCGTAAGCCTCGTCCTTATGAAGCAAAACTTGGAGTTTCTGAACCTTTGATTACCGGTCAGCGTGTAATTGATGTTTTCTTCCCGTTGAGTAAGGGTGGAACTGCTGCAATTCCCGGCGGCTTTGGAACCGGTAAAACAATGACTCAGCATGCTGTTGCCAAGTGGTGCGATGCAGATCTTATTGTTTATATTGGCTGCGGTGAACGCGGAAACGAAATGACCGAGGTTCTTACTGAGTTCCCGGAATTGATTGACCCTCGTACCGGACGTTCTATTATGGAGCGAACAATCCTTATTGCAAACACTTCGAACATGCCGGTAGCAGCCCGCGAAGTATCGCTTTATTCAGGCATAACTCTTGCTGAATATTACCGCGATATGGGTATGGATGTGGCTATCATGGCAGATTCAACCTCGCGCTGGGCAGAAGCTTTGCGTGAACTTTCCGGTCGTATGGAAGAAATGCCGGCCGAAGAAGGATTCCCTGCTTATCTTCCAACCCGCCTTGCTTCCTTTTATGAGCGCGCAGGCCGTGTTCAGACCTTTAACGGACAGAACGGTTCAGTTTCTGTAATTGGAGCTGTTTCTCCTCCGGGTGGTGATTTTAGTGAACCTGTTACTCAGCATACAAAACGATTTATCCGCTGCTTCTGGGCACTTGACCGTGAGCTTGCAAACGCCCGTCACTATCCTGCAATCGGCTGGATAGATTCATATTCTGAATATGCAGACGAAGTCCGCGACTGGTGGGAGGTTCGAAATCCTTTGTGGCACCAGCTCAGACAGGATGCTCTGGATCTTCTTAAGAGCGAACAGAAGCTTGAGCAGATTGTCCGTCTTATAGGACCTGATGCTCTTCCTCCTTCGCAGCGTCTTGTTCTCAAGGTAGCCGAAATGATTAAAAACGGCTTTTTGCAGCAGAATGCTTTTGACGATGTAGATAAGTTCTGTTCAATAGAAAAGCAGATTCTTATCCTTGATCTGATTATGGAATACTATCATCGTGCAGATGCTGTTGTTAAACATGGAGCTCTTTTACTTCGCGTAACAAATCTTCCGGTTGTAGATGAGCTTGTAAGAATTAAGATGCAGTATACAAACGATCAGATAGATAAAATAGAAGAAATCCGTACGCGGCTTGATCAGCAGCTGGGTGAAATTGAGCGGGCTTATTCGACCCGCAGGAATTCGTAGGGGGCTGGAATGAAGGGTGTTGAATATAGAGGCGTCACTTCTGTAGACGGTCCAATCATAGTACTTAAAAGCACAGAGAATGTTTTTTACAATGAGACTGTATGCGTGCGTGACCGAAACGGAAATAAGCGTACAGGAAAGGTTGTAGATATAAGTGAGACTGCAGTAGTTGTTCAGATTTTTGGTTCTACAACCGGACTTGATCTGGATGAAACTTCCTTTGAATTTTTAGATGAACCGCTTGAGCTGCGTGTAGGTGAGGGACTTTTGGGTCGTGTATTCAACGGTCTTGGAGAACCTGTAGACGGCTATCCACCAATTGTTTCTTCCGAAAAACGCAATGTAAACGGAAACCCAATTAATCCTTATGCACGTGTTTATCCGCGCGATTTTATTCAGACAGGAATTTCTGCAATTGACGGAATGAACTCTCTTGTCCGCGGACAAAAGCTTCCGATCTTCAGTGGTAACGGTCTTCCTCATAACAAGCTTGCAGCTCAGATTATCCGCCAGGCAAAGCTTTTAAACAGCGATGAAAAATTTGTAATGGTTTTTGCCGGAATGGGTATTAAGTACGACGTTGCAAAATTCTTTGTAGACACTTTTGAAGAGTCTGGTGTTCTTTCTAATGTAGTAATGTTCCAGAGCCTTGCAGACGCACCTTCTATTGAACGAATTATTACACCACGCTGTGCATTGACTGCCGCAGAATATCTTGCTTTTGAAAAGAATATGCACGTTCTTGTAGTAATGACAGATATGACTAACTACTGTGAAGCCCTGCGCGAGATTTCTACAACTCGTGGCGAAGTTCCTGGCCGTAAGGGTTATCCGGGTTACTTGTATTCAGACCTTGCAGAGCTTTATGAAAGAGCAGGTAAGATTAAGGGTTCTACAGGTTCTATCACACAGATTCCTATTCTTACAATGCCTAATGATGATATTTCGCATCCAATTCCAGATCTTACAGGTTATATTACAGAAGGTCAGATTGTTCTTGGACGCGAGCTTTCTCAAAAAGGTTTTTATCCGCCGGTTGCAGGTTTGATGAGCCTTAGCCGACTTATGAAGGATGGTATTGGTCCTGATATGACCCGCGAAGACCATGCTTCTGTTTCTTCACAGCTTTTTGCTTCTTATTCAAAGGTAAAGACAATCCGAAACCTTGCTGCAATTATTGGAGAAGAAGAACTTAGCGAGCTGGACAGACAGTACCTTCGTTTTGGAGAAAGATTCGAAGAGGAATTTGTTTCTCAGGCAGAAAATGAGGACAGGTCTATAGAAAAAACGCTTGAAATTGGATGGAGTATTTTGCAGGAGCTTCCTGTAGAAGAGCTTACACGTATCAAACCGGAACTTATTGAAAAATATAGGAAATAATCTGTCATTAAATGCTATGAACATAAACGTTGCGCCTACAAAATCTAATCTTCTCAACATAAAGGAACAGCTTTCGGTTTCTACCAATGGTTATGAACTTCTGGAAGAAAAACGCGAAATCCTTGTGCGCGAGCTTATGCGTCTTGTTGAACAGGTAAAGCTTTTGGAAGATGAAATTGAAAAGGCTATTGATGAAGCTTATCCGGCTTTTAAACGAATGCTCATGTTAGATGGTGCCGATCAGGTTGAACGAATTGCCCACGCCATCCACTACGATTTTGATATGATAGAAAAAACTGCAGCTGTTGGTGGCATGCAATTTGAAACAATCGAAGTTGCTCTTCCTCAAAAAGAACTTTTTTATTCCTTCCTTGGAACCTATGCAAATACCGACGTTGTAATCGTAAAATTTTTTGAGCTTTTGTCATTGCTTGCTCAAATGGCTTCGATCCGAACAATTGTCTGGCGTCTTGCCGAAGAAGTAAAGCGGACCCAGCGCCGTGTTAATGCTCTGGATAAAATGATAATTCCTCAGGCTACAGAGACGATAAAATATATAGAGGGAGTTTTGGAAGAAAGGGAGCGCGAAAACGTATTCGTGCTTAAGGCATTAAAGAAAAAGCAGGAGACATTAAACAGTTGATGAAAAAAGTTCTTGTTGCAATCAACGGTTCAGAAGCTTCAATTCGTGCTGCAATGTACGGCATTATGATGGCACGCAATTATGAGCTTGAACTTAAATTTGTTTATGTAATAGACTCGGCAACAATTCGTTATCTTGGAATGAACCAGATACTCGCAAAGGATGAACAGACCGACTATAAGGTTGATCTTGCCTATGAAGGACAAAATTATCTGGAATATGTCAGCGGACTTGCAGCTTCAAAAGGAGTTACTACACAGACAGAACTTCGTGATGGTTCAGTTGTAACAGAAATCCTTGATACGGCAAAAAACTTTAATGCAGACCTTATAATCATTGGTGCAACAAGTCCAAAAAAAGGCGAAAGCCTCATTAAGCGAAATGTACATTCAACCCACCAGGGCGATATTATAGAAAATTCAAACATTCCGGTCCTTGTTGTAAAACCAACAGATGACATTGACGCACAGTTTAAGTTGTTTTAGATGAAAGATTTTTATAAAGTTTTAGGTGTGCGGCAGGATGCAACTCTTGCCGAAATTAAGCGTGCCTACCGCGAAAAAGTAAAGAATCTCCACCCAGACCTTTCTGGCAGCTCCAAAACTCATGAAGAATTTAACGATGTTGTACATGCTTACCGCGTCCTTTCAGATGCACGCCAGCGTTCAATTTTTGATGAAGGCTTTTTTGTCCGCATGAAAAAAAATGTGCGCAAGGCAGATCAGTTTGATTATTACAAGTGGTTGTCTGAAAGAGAAGATAACGAAAGCCGCGCAAAACTCATTTTTTATACACTCATGCATAATAAAGAAGATGAGGCTGTAGAAGAATTTAAACGCATGCAGATGAATCATGCAGATTTTACATTAAAAAATTATTTTACCCGCGAAGACTTTATGGATTACGGTTATATCCTTGCCGAAGAGCTTGTCCTTCGTGCCGAATACTACGATGCTTTTATCCTTCTTGAACAGATTATCAAAATGGAATATTCTTACAGCTATTTTTATATTTTCTTCCCTGAAGTTATAGATTTTACTCTTGCAATCCTCAAAAAAAATATTGACGGTGTAATAAGTGATGAGCTTGCACTTGATGTTTATGAACGTGCGCTGGATTTAAATTTAGGTAAGACTAACGACGCATTCTTTCTTCGTAAAATGGGAGAAGAGTACCGCAGGCTTGGCGACGATGTAACTGCCGAAATCTGTTTACGAGAATCCTGCAAAATGTTAGAATAGACTTACTATGATTAAAATTAAAACCTTAGAAGAAATCGACGGTATTAGAAAAGCCTGTCATCTTACTGCCGACATGTTCAACGAACTTATTCCAAAAATCAAGGCAGGTATGAGTACAAAAGATATCGATAATCTTTTTAAGAATTTTATAATCTCGCATGGTGGAACTCCGGCCTGGTATCAGGAGGATTTTCCCGGCGCTGTATGTATAAGTGTAAATGACGAAGTTATTCATGGACTTCCATCTAAAAAACATATAATTAAAGACGGAGACCTTGTAAGTCTTGATGTAGGAATTAACCTTAACGGTTATATAAGCGATACCTGTCATTCAATTCTAATTGGAAACGTTTCTCCTCGTGTACGCAAACTCAAGGAAGTTACAGAAGAATGTCTTCGTGCCGGCATTGCAGCCTGTGTTCCCGGAAACAGAATCGGCGATATTTCTAAGGCTGTATATTCAATCGCTGCAGAAAAAAACGGTTATGGTGTTGTTTATGATTACTGCGGTCATGGAGTAGGGCTTGATGTTCACGAAGATCCAAGTATTCCGAATGTTCCTTTCCGAGGAATGAATCCAAGAATTAAACCTGGAATGGTACTCGCTATTGAACCAATGATTAATCTTGGAGTTCCGGATGTAGATCTTTTGGATGATGGCTGGACTGTAGTAACTGCAGATGGTGAAGTTTCCTGCCACGAAGAGCATACTGTTGCAGTTTTTGAAGATCATACCGAAATTCTAACAGATTTAAACTATAAATAACAATCGGTTTTATAACAAAACATTAATGTTACCGTTTGCATTTTTTGGTATTATATTTATAGATATAATAAATCACACAGGAGATGCTATCTATGAAAAAAATTACAAAACTGATTATTGGAGCAATGATTCTTCTCATTGCCAGTGGTTCTCTTTTTGCTCAAAGTTCCGCTAAATCTTCAGATGTAAAACAGGCTCTCAGTATTGTCGAGGCTTTTCAAACAACCTTCCGATCTGTTTCTGACACTTTGCTTCCATCTGTAGTAGAAGTTGATATCACTCAGACAAAAACCTATACTTCTCCATTTGGTAGTTCAAATCCATTTGAATGGTTCTTTGGGAATGGAAGTGATTCCGATTCTTCAAATGAAAAACCCCGTGAATATGAATCTTCAGGACTTGGATCAGGGGTAATTGTCCGAAAAACCGGTAATACTTATTATGTTCTTACAAATAATCACGTTGCAGGTGAGGCAACAAAAATTTCGGTTAAACTGAATGATGGACGTTCTTTTGAAGCAAAGCTTGTAGGTTCAGATGACCGAATTGATATTGCCCTTATTTCTTTTGAAACAAAAGACACGCTTCCGGTTGCAAAACTTGGAGATTCAGACAAGGTAAAATCCGGCGATATCTGTCTTGCATTTGGTGCTCCTTTGGGCTACAGCCAGTCTGTAACACAAGGTATTGTTAGTGCAACAGGTCGTTCAGAAAGCTCTATGTCTTCAATCAGTGATTATATTCAAACCGATGCAGCTATCAACCAGGGTAACTCTGGTGGTCCGCTTGTAAATATTTATGGAGAAGTAATTGGTATTAATACCTGGATTGCTTCTTCTTCAGGCGGTTCAGTAGGGCTAGGTTTTGCAATTCCAATCAATAATGTAAAGAATGCAATCGATGCCTTTATTAAAGACGGAAAAATTACTTACGGATGGCTTGGTGTTTCTCTGCTTGAAGTAAATGATGATTACAAGGCTGAACTTGGAGTTGGTCAGCAGTCAGGTGCTTTTGCTGCCGAAATCTTTAAGGATTCTCCGGCTTATAAGGCTGGAATTAAACCAGGTGACTATATTGTTGAACTCAACGGAAAGACTGTAAAATCTGTAAACCAGCTTGTTCGTGATGTTGGTTATCTCGAAGCCGGTACAACAGCTAAGTTTAAGGTACTTCGTGGTGGTACAAAAACTCTTGAACTTACTGTAAAAATCGAAGCCCGCGCAAAGGATGTAGATTCACAGAACAACAAGCTCTGGCCTGGCTTTATTGCAGCTCCTCTTACCGACGATGCCCGCAAGCAGCTTAAGATCGAAAACTCAAAGGTAAAGGGTGTTGTTGTATCTAATGTAGAAGCTAAATCACCAGCTGCAAGTCTCCGTCTCCAGGAAGGCGACATTATTACCGCAGTAAACGG
>JAILBH010000131.1 GCA_024681195.1 Treponema sp. | reverse complement strand
CTGAGTGTCATCAGCAGCAGTATCTTCAGCAGAAGTATGAGGAGTTACAGAATCTGTTGTTACAGTTTTTGTTCCAGCTTCGTTAATGCTATAACCATAAGAAGTTGTTTTTGCAGTCTGTCTTGTTGTCTTAGAAGAAGTCCAGGTAAGAGTTGATGGATTCCACTTTACGCCCATATTCAAGTTAAACTTTTCTGGTTTTACCTGATATACAAGAGCAAGAGATGTTGAAGGTGTAACTTTTGTAATAACCTTTTCTGTTATGGTTGGACGGTATGCAGTATTTGCAAGAGCAACAGACTTTGAATAAGTCTTTGTAGTTGTCTTTGCCAATTCATTATAGGTAGTTGTTTCTGTTACGGTAGTTTTATAACCATTCTTATCACCCGGGGTATTCTTAACATTAATAGCAGCTCCGGCAGAAGCTTTAACTGAAAGACGTTCGCCTACATCAAAATCAAAAACAAAAGTAGGAGTAAGGGTGTTATCCCAAGTGAATCTATTACCAGAATCACCATCTTTTGTTGTTACAGTTGTTTTTGTTGTTGTCTTTGTTGTAGCAACAGAGTTAGTGTAAGCATATTCTACAAAGTCTGTTACCTTCTTTTTGTTCTGAATAGCAAAGGTAGACTTAAATGCTTCTGTAAGAACAAACTTTGTAGACATAGAACCTAAATCTGGAAGATTAAAGCCCATTTCTGCTTCAAAAGCTGGAGTAAATTTGTTTGTAGCCTGCTTATCCTTTACTTTTGTTGTGCTATAAGCTTTACCTGCATATTTACTTTCTTGTGTGCTTTTTTCTGCAGTCTTTGCCAAATCCCAAAGTACTTCAAAAGAATTCAACTGGAAATACAAATCTGCATCATTAAGATCTGCAAATCCGATTCCTTTAAAGTTTGCACCAAAGGTATTTTTAGCATTACGTCTTGTTTCGTTATAAACACTGTCACTTGAAGCACCTGTAGCTTTTGTTTCTGTATGATATTTAGATTTACCAATATCACCAGCAACAGAAGTATCAGCAATTTTCCAATATGACTGGATTCCCCAATCACCTGGAGCAAAAGAAACATAAAGTTCATTATTAATAGCGTTAGCATTGTTACGATGTGGTTGAGAATATGTATCAGCTTCTGTGTAATCGGTATTAATTCCGTCTTTTGCAATTGTATCAAGCTTTACTGATTTTGTAGTTGTTTGATCAGCTGCGAATGATCCAAAATCATAGATAGACCACCACATAGAACCAAGCACAGCACCTGCACCGATATTAAAATTGTACTTGCCCTCTCCTGGAAGGAATCCTCCAAGTACCAAACCATCTGCATCTTCTACACCCCAGGCGAGATTGTCTACAGTTTCGTCTTCAAAAAGATTATAAGTTGTACTCTTTAAGAATGAAACTGGCTCTGCGGCAAACAGGGATGAAGAAAAACATACCAAAGCAGCGGCTAATGCTGCTTTAACCATTTTTTTCATACGAATCTCCTTATGCAGAGAGAGAGCAGTTTTTGGTAAAGGATAAACAGACTGGTCTATATGGATTATAGTTCTCACCGATTTATCTTTACACTTTTTTAAAAAATGTCACTCTCCACATTTTTGTTTAATATGTTGTTATATTTTACTCCGTGCAAGAAGGATTTGTCAAGTTTTTATTTGCCTACGCAAAAGTTTGCAAAAATTGTGCCAAGAACATCATCCGGGGTGATGGCTCCGGTTACTTCGGCAAGGGAGTCGAGGGCGTCTTCTAAGTCCTGAACTACGGCATCTAAGGAATAATTGTCGGAAGCGGCGGCAAGGGCGTGGCGGGTTCGTTCTAAGGCTTCGGCAACGCTTTCTTTCTGGCGGGCAGAACCAAGGCCGGCCTGGGTGCGGTCGGTGGAGAGGCCGGATTTTAGGATTTGCTCTATCTGGGTGTAGAGGAGGGAGAGGTTGGAGCCGGTTTTAACGGAGATTGGGACTTGTTTAGATAGTTGTAGATTGCTTCCCCTTCGCTTCGCGCTGGGTCGCAATGACGAGGGCCCTTCGACAGGCTCAGGGACCGCGCTTGACATAGGCCCTTCGGCAGGCTCAGGGACCGCGATTGATGCTTGCGGTTCCTGAGCTTGTCGAAGGACAGGGACCGCGCTTGACGGCATATCACATTTGGTCCAGACGATAATTAATGGGGGCTCGCAGGAGGCTATAAAGGTCTGGTCTTCGTCGTTCATGCCTTGGGTGGAATCTATTAAATATAGGACTACATCGGCATCGTGGACAAGGCTGTGGCTAATTTCTACGCCTTTTGCTTCTATAATATCCTGGGTCTGGCGAAGGCCGGCGGTGTCAAAAAGGCGGACAGGGATGCCGTTTATGCCTGTCCATGACTCGAGCCAGTCGCGGGTGGTGCCTTCTATGTCGCTTACTATGGCGCGTTCTTCTTTTAAAATTGCATTAAATAAAGAAGACTTTCCGGCATTTGTGCGGCCGGCAAGCACTACGCGGGCTCCATCCTGGTAAAGCTTTTCTCCTTTCCAGGAATCTACAAGAGTCTGCAGGCGGTTACAGGCCTGTTCAAGCTCTGCTTTATCAAAGGTGTCCGAGATGGTTTCTTCATCTTCGGGATACTCAATTTCTACTTCTATGGAAGCTAAGGTTTTTACTATTAATTCTTTGATGGAATCAATTTCGTTAAAAAGGTTACCTGCAAGCCGGCCTGCTGCATGGGAGCGGGAATCATCGGTGTGGCTGTCTATTATTTCTTTGACGGCTTCGGCACGGGTAAGATCGGTTTTTCCATTAATATAGGCGCGGAAGGTGTACTCTCCCCTGTTTGCCTGGCGGAAGCCGCTTTTGAGCATGAGGTTCTGGATGGCAGTTACTACGGAAGGGCCACCGTGGCAAAAAATTTCTACCATGTCTTCGCCGGTGTAGGATTTGGGAGCGCGGTAGACGGCGCAGAGGACTTCATCTATTTTCTGCCCTTCGACAGGCTCAGGGACCGCGCTTGACATAGGCCCTTCGACAGGCTCAGGGACCGCTGGGTTTATTATCCAACCATAGACCAGCGTATTGCCGGGGGCTTCTAAAAGGGCTTTGGGGCGCGAAAAGACTTTGCTTACAAGTTGGATGCAGTTTTTGCCCGAAACGCGGACAATGCCCAGTGCTGCGGGAGCAAGGGCTGTTGCAATAGACGAGATTGGTTCTTCGGGTGTGTACTGATTAAGTGCCATACCTAATTATGATACCGTTTTACGCCCCTGTTCTGCAATAAAGGAGAGTAATAAGATTCATCATCTTCGGCATATAAATTGAGGATGCTGTCCAAAATAGAAAGATCTGCATCATCAGGGTAAGCGGCAAAAGGTTTCATTGTTGTACCTATTGCAGGCTTTTTGAATTCCCATGAGGATTCCGGTGCAGTTCCCGTAAAGGTTTCGGTATCTGTAACATCTGGTGGAGTTACTCCATATTCGCCGGAATTGTTCCAGCACATATAACCTCGGTTAATTGAGTCGCGAACGCCAAAAAATTCTTTTTTGATATAATCTTCGTTATAATACTGGCGGTCGTAGCTTACACCAATATAGAAGGACTGTACCCATGGACGGATAAGGGCGCGGTTACGAACCATAACTGTGTTTCGGAAAGAGCCGTAATAATAGATTCTGTAGGTGCGGTCGGCAAAAGGTGCGTAGTTTAAGAAGGTTTGTTCAAAATGGCTTGGATAAAACATTGGGCCAATTACATCTACGTATTCACAAAGCATTTCGGAATCCTGACCGGTTCTGGTGCCGCTGCGATACCAGCCGTTTGCTCCGTAAATATCTATTCCGATTGGTGCATTTATATTTTCGCGGGCGTATGAAAGGAAGGAAATAAGGGCACTTTCCATGTCCATTCCCTTGCTCTTCCAGCGGTACTGTGCATTGCTAAGGTTTAATCCGTCGGTTGGAAAGCGTATATAGTCAAACTGAATCTCGTCAAAACCACGGGCTATAAGCTCTTTGGCAACTGTAATATTGTATTCCCAAACTTCTTCGGAATATGGATCTACCCAGTTTTCATCGTAATATTCTGTCTGAGTTCCAATTACATTTCCTTCTTCATCGGTAACATCTTCGTAGCCTTTAATTCCTGTCCAGGCACGATTGTATTTTGAATCCCAGACTGCGTACTTTCCGTTACTGTATTTGGTAAGGGAACGGTCTTTAAAAGTTACTATTCGGGCAATAAGATAGATGTTTTCTTTTTTAAATTCTTCTATAAAGTGCTCCAGATCTACAGCATAGGTAGAAACAGAGCCTTTTTCGAGCAATAGAGGGTCCTTTGTCTGGTAGCGGAGAAAGCCGTAATCATCCTTCATATCTATTACAAGGGCGTTCATATTGCGGTCTTTAACTACCTTTTTAAATTTGTCTATTCCTTCCTGGTTGCGGCACTGGTAGGCAGAGGCATAAATTGCTTTTTTACCGTTTGCCTTTTCGGCATAAGGAGAATTGATGGTTCCTGGATACAAAAGCCAAAGCTCGTTTAAAAGAATTCCTTTTGAAAAACCACTGCGGCTTTGCGGAACCCAGGCAGAATTTACCATTCCGGGAACTGCTGCAAAAGCCTTGTTCCAGTCATTAAACTGAACAGGAGAACCGGGGCTTGTAAGAGAATCCATATCTAAAGAGCCAATTCCTTCCAGATGGGTATAAACAAGTACATCATTTATTGTGGTAAGGCCGTCAAACGAATCTACAGGTTCTGTGCCTTTAAAAATGAGTTCGCCTTTCTTTTCGGCCCAGTTAAATTTGTACAGGCACGGAAGATAGGATTGCGAAATAAAAATCTCGGTATAATATGAGCCGTTTGCGTTTGTGCGCACTACCGGAAGAATATCTGCAATTTCGTCCGGAGAAGAAAGCGACTGCATCTTTAAAAAGCCTGCTTCTACGTCGTTCCACAAGGCTTTTGGTTTATTCGGGAATATATAGGAAAGTCCAAAGATTGGGTGAGACATGAATACAACAGACTCCCCTTCTATGGTGGCTACGGCTACTGCTTTTATGCCGGCTGTACTTTTGCTCATTGAACCAAGGGAGGTCCAGGTGTTTCCGCCGTCTTTGGAATAATAAACTGCGTCTTTGGTAGCGGTTACCATTTCTTTGGAATTAAGCGGATTTACGCTAAAATCTTTGAGCTCCTGAATCTGTTTTTCGAGGGTTGCGGTTTTGCCGTCGTATTTTTTGATTGTTAAAAACGGAAGGCCATTATCTTTTTCTTCAAAATTTTTGAGGTCGGAGGTAAAAAACAAACCTTTGCGGGTACGAAGGTACCAGCCGTCTTTTGGAAGACCGTTTTCTCCGGCAACATTTACGCGTACAATCTGGTCTACACGCGACTGTGTCCACAATGGAAACACATTATTTGATGAAGTTACTTTATATAAACCTGAATCTGAGCCAACTAAAAATACATCTGAATCTTGCTGAGAATCTGCCGAAGCAGAAACCTTGCTTGGCAGCTGATATAACGGTTTTGAATTCTGGGCATAGACTGTTGTTGCAGGGGCAGCAAACAGCATTGCCAGCACAATTAATATAATAGCCATAAGTTAATTATCGGCAGAAAATGGGGTTTTAATTAAAAAAAAGCCCGTGCTTTTGGTCTGCACGGGCTTTGATTTATAAGTTTTTTATACGATTTGTTCCAGTGTATCTACTACTGCACCATCGTAGAATTCCGGCTGTTCGCGGAGCTTTTCGATTGCGGTCTCTTTATCCAGAGCCTGGCGGTAGTTACGACGGCTGGACATAGAAACGTAGGTTTCGGCAACACGGATAAGGCGTGCAATCTGTGGAATTTCATCGCCCTTTAAGCCATGTGGATAGCCTGAACCATCCATGTTTTCGTGATGCTTTTTGGAAGCGTCATCAAAAACTTCCCAGTATTTTTTAGGAACAAAGTCCAGATATTTTTCGGCAATATTTACGTGGCTTCGCATTTCTTCTTTTTGTTCATCGCTAAGAGTTTCTGTTTCCCAGATTTCGGGGTCTACACCTAAGAAGCCGGCATCGTAAATCATGGCAGCACAGAAATTCAACATGGAATTGCCTTGTGAAAGTCCAAGCTGCATCGAAAGCTTATAAACAAGCTCACTTACGTTCTTAGAATTGTTCTTGCGGTTTGTAATCTGGTCAATCTTGGTACCAATTTCTTCACATTTAACTGCAAGTGCCTTAAGCTCTTCTTCATCTTCCGGGGTAAAGGTAACATCAGGCAAAGCAGCAGCCGGAGCCCAGGTAGAAGTTCCTGCAAGACGCAGTGGAGCTCCCTGACCATACAAATCGGTTGCGCCACCAAGCATAATGCGGTTTGTATTGCTTGTGTTTTCGGCAATAAGACGGAAGGCCTGCATGTACTGTTCCTGCTGGACAGCCTGTGCCTTCATGCTCTTGCGTGCAATAATGATTACCACAAATACAATTATAAGAATAAGAAGTGCAATTCCAATAATGGAGAATACCATGATTGTTGTTGACTTAGACTGTGCCTTTGAAGATTCTTTTATGGCTTCTGCCTGATCTGTAAGAGAATCCTGCATGCCGCTAAAGCCTTCCTGAATTGCCTTAAGATTCTTTTCTGAATTTTCGTTAGATTTTGCAAGCTCTTCGGCCTGAGTTTTCATAGATTCTGCAAGCTCTGCGTTAGAAGCAGCCTGTTTAGAAATGGCTTCGTTCTGTTTTTCGAGGGCAGAATTCTGCTGTTCAATTGCCTGTGTCTGCTTGCGGATTGACTGCTGTTCTTCGTTGTGACGGCGCTGGGCTGCTGCTTCTGAGGCGGCAAGCTCTGCCTTACGCTGATTTTCTATAGCAATCTTTTGATTTTCATCAATCTGACCAAGAAGCTTTTCGATCTTTGTATTTTTTACTTCGGGATATTTTTCGAGCATAATGTTGATGTCGCTGAGGGCTGCACCATCATATTTTTCCAAAATACCTTCGAGCTTTTGCTGATAGATAAGTTTTGCTTCAGAAACTACAGAGGCTCTGAGTGCCGGAGTTGTTTCATCGTTGAGCATCTGGAGGGCGCCGTTTACTTTTTTGTAAGCGGTTTCGATATCTGCTTCATCCATTGCGTCTTCTGCAGCGGTAAGCTGTTTTTTAACAAGCGCAGATGTATCAACTGCAAAAAGTGATGCCGAGAACAAAACTATACTGAGAATTAATAAGAATTTCTTATATTTACCTGATAACATTTTCCACTCCAAATCCTAAGATAGCGCTAAGATGATTCTCTACTCCACCCTGCTTTAATATAAGAAGTGTATCTCTTGCTCCTATATTAAATACAAGCTTAACCTGTTCCAGTTCTGCAAATGGAATTGCCATATAGCCCTTAAAGCTTAATGCCTGATAATCACCTGTAATCACACCAGAAAGCAGATAATTTGCATCAAAGGTCAGGCTTGCTTTTCCAACTTTTAAATTATCAAACTGAATACCAACTAACGGGCTTACGACAGAGCCATAAAGCCCATTTTGAATATCGGCAAGATTCTTGTTTCTGGCAAGAATTGTTGCATCTTTATTTTTAAGAACTCCAAGATCGCTAAAGCCTATGCGAAGGAACAGATTTGAAGAAAGAGCCGGGAAGGCAATCTTTGGAGCAATCTCAAAGTTAAAGCTCATAGGACCGCTGTTGAACTGCATGAACTTAAAGTCAAAGAATACGTCGCCGCCAAGAACAAGAGTTTTTGGAATTGTATATTCATAAGAAGCGTCAATAGAAATACCTTCGCCCATTACCGGGTGAGGCAGGTTTTTAGAGCTTGTAACACCAAAGTCTATCATTCCAAATTTAATATTCCATTTATAGTCCTGGGTGCGTTCATCACGGGCAGAAACATAAACGGTTTTTCCTTCGGAGGTAGTTGTTACATTGTATTCTTTTTCTACAGAAGTACGAATCTTTTCTTTTTCGGCTTCTTTTTTGGCAGCTTCTGCTATAGCCTTTCTTTCCTGCTCTTCTTCGTAAGCCTGCTGAATTTCGTAAGCTTCGGCAATTGCAGCATAAAGATCTACAGCATCCTCATCTTCAAAGTCTCCGTCTATGTTGTTATCTATGATGATATAAATTGCTGTCATGGCAAATTCATATTCATTATCGATAATAAGACGACGTACCTTTTTCTTTGTATAATTTTCCATCAGATAGTAGTACTTGTCTTCAACGTTTTCACGAAGAATGTTTTCAAGCTCCTTCTCTGCTTTTTTTACGAAAATTACATCAATTTCCTTATAGACCTTGCTTACATATTCTTCTACCGAGAATGCAGTTCCTGCAAGCAGAAAAAAGAGAAGTCCAAGTAAGAATGTTTTGACTCGCTTTTTGTACACCATAAGTTACCTCAGTTCTTCACATTCCTGATCCTTAGAATATATTCACACGAAGACCAAGTGAGCCTTGTGGAATAAGTTTCTTAATATTATCACCCGCAACGTCTGAAGGGATGAACCATAATGAGAATTCGTAGTACATAGAGAATGTACTGAATGCCTTAACTTCGTTGATATGAACTCTTGGGAACTCAAGCTGACCAAGTACTGCAGAAAGGATTTGTCCCTTACCACTGTTTGTAATAGAGAAGTAGTTGAACTGAGCACCTACGGCAATACTTGCAGACAACCAGTCAAAGTCGTGTCCCAGGAAGAAGCTGAATGGAATTGTAGAGATGTTTGCAAGCAGCTTACCACCAAAGATGTTTCCACCGTAACGCAGTGGTGTAATTTCTTTTTTGAGGAAGGCGTTTACAGCATCTCGCTGTTCCTGTGTATACTGACCAAATACAAACTGGAGCTTAACGTTGTCATCAAAGAAGGTAAGACCTGCGCCTACTTCGTACAAAGAAGCACCCCAGAAGTGGAAGTCTACGTAAAGACCCTGGATGAATGATGGAACTTCATAAGAAGCCTTATCACCCTTACGAAGAGCTACGTGAACTTTTTCGAGTCCAACTTCATCTCTTGAAAGTCCGGAAACTTCGAGGGCCTGGTTGTAGCGGCCACCGTTACCCGGAGCAATGAGCTTAACTGTTGGAGCTGTGTTATCAATCTGAACAATTGTACGTTCAATTGCAACTTCGCCGTTCTTCATTGTGGCACGGATAAGCAGGAAGTGGTAACCTTCTGTCCAGTCTGTATTTTCTACACGATAGAGCCACTTTTCTTTTGTAGAAAGCTCTTCGAAGGTTTTACCGTTATCAAAGCTCAATTCAACCTTTGCAACTGACTTGGCAGCTACGGCATCCTTGAATTCTTTTGAAGCGTCTTTTGCTTTGGCTGCAATTACCTCTTCCGGATCGCGGCTGTAACCTGCTGTTCCCTTGAGGTATGGACGGTTCATGGCAAAGTCACCGTAAGTAAAGTTGTCGAGTGTAATCCATGGACCAACTGAGCTGTAAGTAATTGTCTGTGTAATAGAAGAAACGTGTCTTCCGTCTTCGAGCTGGGCTTCTACATAGTATGCATGGAGTCCATCTGTCATATCAGAAACGATTGTCTTAATTGGGTTTCCTTCTTCGTCGAGCTCACCTGTATTTACTTCGCTGGCTGGGGTGATTTCGAACTTGAAGAAGCCAGATTCAGAAAGAACTGTTTCTTTTACAAATTTTCCGTCTACGTACAGCTTAAGAGAAGAAATGCTTTCGGCTACGTTTGAAGCGGCCTGTCCATAAATATTGAAGCAGCCGTTCTTGTGTTCACCGTTCAAAGGATAAAGGACATCTACTGTTACAGGAGGCTTAGACTTATCAAGATGGATGTTGCGGCTTACGTTTGTTCTGTTTCCGGCTTTATCTTCTCCGGAAAGTTCAACGTTATAGAAGCCGTTCTGGAGATCTGAAATATCAAGAACTTCACCAATGATGTTATTGATTGGGATTGTACGCTTTATAGCCTCGGAAGTTTTTTCCATGTTTCTGATTGTAATATACAGATCAGAAATCTCTACGTTATCGAATGCATAACCAGAGAAGAAGAGCTGTCCTGTAGAAGTTGAGTCATCAAGCGGGAGCTCAAGAGAAATATCCGGAGCTTCGTTATCAATGTTTATCAAGCTTGAATACAAGCCTCTGATTCCATAATTATCTGTAATGCGGAGGAAGACTACCTGTGTTCCACCAGGAATTGCACGAGTGTCTACTTTGTATGACCAGTTTTCTGTACCGGTTGCATCGTTGTAGCTGTTACCGTTATCAAGAGAAAGTTCTACCTTCTGGATACCGTTCTTATCGCTTGCAACACCCGAAATTGTGATTACTTCGCGTACAGAGGTATCGATTGTTGGTTCTTCTACGGCACCCTTTGGCTCTTCAAGAGAGATTCTGAAGGTGCGTTCTGCTACTTCACCCTTTACACCGTTTACGTCAACTGCATAAACCGAAATTACGTGTTCGTTATCTGTCATTGTAGAAATTGGAACTTCAATTGAGAAGCTTGTTCCAGGTTCCGGCATAGAAACGTATTCGTTGTTATCAATCTTATACCAGATTGTTGAAGGACCATCATCATCGTAAACTACACCAGAAATTGTGAAGTCACGGGTAAGAACCTGAAGCTCATCCGGAACGTGGATTTCGGCAACAGGAAGGTCTGACTGATTATCAATTGTAAAGTCCCAGCCTTCGATTGTTGTGGCGTTTCCTGCATCATCCTTAAAGATAAACTGCATGATTTCGTCAATTGGCTGTTCTTCGGTACCAACTACTGTATTTACAAGAGGTTCAATTGGGATTACGTTGCGTTTTTCGTTACGCTTACCCTGTCCAATCATAAGATATTCTACACTGTTGAACCAACCGTTATCTTTTACATCAAATACAAGGAGGGTTTCACCGTTTACAATATCGATTGAAAGAGGTTCTACTACAGTAACTTCTGGAGGAGTAACATCTTTAAATGCGGCAGTATTTACTGTTGTAACGTGACCTGCATTGTCGTAAGCACGAAGATCAAGTTTAACAAGACCGTCTTCCATGCTTGTAATATTTACGTTTTCATTGAAGGTTACACCAAGCTTTTTGGCGTCGCCCTTAAGAAGAATTTCGTTCCAGGTTTCTCCGCTATCAAGAGAGTATTCTGCCTTGCGTACACCAAGGGAATCTGCAATTGTACCGCTAATGTTAAGGTTGTTGTCGAGCCACTGGTGAAGCTCTGGAGTCTGCAAATTAAGAACAGGCTTTTCTGAGTCTGCAAGGAAGTTCATTGGCTGGATCTGATAAACATCGCCAAAGCGGTCTGTTACCTTAAGAACAACATTCTTATAGGTTCCATCTTTGGTTGCAGCCAGAGTTATAAACTTACCTTCTGTCTGAATCTCCAGTCCGTCTGCACCACCTGTAAGCTCTGCGCGGATTGGACCTGTTACATTTGCGTAGAATACATATTTAGAGCCGTCAAGAAGAACCCAGTTAGAATCCTGGGTGTCGAACACTGTTCCAACTCCTGCATAACCGTAGATTCTTTCTTCGTCATCGGTAACTTCTACAGAAGTGTCGCGAATAACCTTGATAGAACCTGTAAGAGTCTGAGAGAGGGAACCGGCTTTAATAGTTACGTTAATTTTATTAATGCGGGCCGGAAGATTGTTCAAAGGAATGTCTACAGTCCATCTTGTACCTTCAGGCTTGCCAAGTTTAACTGAACTAGTCTGCTTCTGGTCTCCACCAGGAACATCTTCTCCTGTAATTTCGTAGTTTACAGCGCTTACTACAGCACCAGTATCGATATAAATTGTTGCATATTTTGGTTCTTTTGCTACACCGTATGGAAGAACAACAGGCATACCGCTGTAGTATTCCATGTCATCAACCTTTACAAAGTAAGCTGCAAGAGTTGGATCTTTTTGTGCAGTGTATTTAGAAGCAACTGGAGACTTGTCCGGTATTGCACAGCTAAAGCTTAATGCATTAGCACCTTCTGTCATGTCGGCGCGTGCAAAAGCCTGATACTCTGCATCAAGATAACCCTGATAGGTTGCAACTGCGTAAACATCAAAAGCGTCGATCCAGCTGATAACCTGTGGTTTTGCAACCGGAAGCTTGCCGTTTACTTCTTCAAGCTCTGGCAGACAGTTGAGGGCAACAGCCTTTGCTGCCTGGTTACCGCCGGCACTTTCGGCAATAATTTCTACTATATACATTCCGTCTGCAAAGGAATAAGTTCCAATGCTAAGAGAGAAGTTTCCATCTTTTCCAACTTCGATTGGTGTAAAGTTGTCCTGAACAGGAAGAGGTGTTACTTTTGAAATAACGCCTGTCTTATCCAAAGTGGCTTCCACACCAAGAATTCTGTACTTGAGTCCCCCTACTCCAGTTTCGCATTTTACAGAACCTGTAAGTTCAACAAGATTCTGGTGAGCCGGGATGGCTCTTGTGCTGTCATAATTATTGATAAAGAGATTTGGAAGAACTGTATCATTCTTAAAAATAAGAGGACGTGATTCTACAACCTTGCCCTTATCTGTTGTAACGCGTACAACTACAGGAGCAGAACCGCCGATTGCGTTTCCCGGTACCAGCTTAATCTGGTTGCCGTTGAGTTCTGCCTTGGCAAATGGAGTATCCGGAACAAGCTGAACTTTGGCGGCTTTTGCTCCAATAAGATAGCCTGTTGCAGGGAATTCAAAATTGTTTATGATTGAGCCGTCTTCGGCAACTGTGCTGTCGTCAAATACGATGATTGGATCTTCTACTGTTACACCGGCTGTATTTGTTACATAGAACAAAGCCTTGTATTCAGAAACTCTTTCAATAGAATCTGTTACGGTTATTGTTACAGGAACAAGACCTTTTGCAAAGCCCGATGTTACAGGAACAGAAATTGTATAAGAACCAACACTCTTGAGTGTAATGTCCTGTGGCTCCTGACCTGCTACTTCGATATGAACTGCATTAATTCCAAGAGGAGAAGATGCAGTTACAGAGAAGGTTTTTCCTGCTTCCGGATGGATTTCCATTCCGTTTACAAATTCTACAGTTTCTTTTCCGGCGCTTACAACAGCCTGGGCAAAGGATGGAGCTGCACCTTTTGAAACAATCAGAACAGAAACAGGGTTTCCTTCTACATCGTTTTCATCTATACCTGTTACAGTAATTTTATGGTTTCCGGCAGAAAGCTCTGATGCCTTGCAGAATTCATAATAGTAAGAACCCTTTGTATCCTGAATGATTGGTTCGTTTCCATCGAGCTGAATCTTTACAGATTTAACGCTGTCATCATCAGTTGTAAAACCGCGTACAAAAACAGGAGTTTCGTCGCCGGCAAAAATTGTTCCATCTGCAGGATCTGCAATAGAAATAAGAGGCTTGTCGTTTTCCTGATTAAGGGCAATGTTCTTTGTTACTTCTACAACGTTGTTTGCACGGTCAATTGCTTTTACAGAGAATTTAATTGCCTTGTCTTTTGCACCGATTGTATCAAGAGTAAGTGCCCAGTATGGGTTACCAGGGATGAGTTCAAATTCCCCGCTCTTGTCGCCAAAGGTCCAGCTTAAGTTTGTTACACCAACATCATCCTTAGCAAAACCGGCTACTGTAAATTTACCGTTTACAGGGTCGTCGCCAGGATAAACAATCTGAACATCAGGCTTAGTATTATCAATATAATAGAGGAAAGCGTAGGCTCCCTCAGAAGTTGCGTTATCTATAGCTTTAAACCACAATACGTTTGGTCCGTCCGGGAACTTGCGTGTATCAAGAGAGAACGAGAATTCTACTGTATCCATAGACTTTGTTTTAGAAAGCTTTACAGGAATCCAGAATTTTCCGCTATCAATAGAATAGTAGAGTTCTTTAATACCGTTACCATCGATTACGGTTCCCTTAAAATTAACGTTTCCAGAAACAAGCTGTCCCATACCAATGTTTTCTACAGCTGTAAGAGGCTGCTTACGGTCGAGCTGCCAGGTTAATACAACAGGCTTGCTGACTACCGGTTCTTCATTAATATCATAACCGATTACTTTGATTGTATGTGGACCTTCTTCGAGGTTGTTTGTATCAAGATAATAAGACCAGAATTCTTTTCCTTCTGCTATTACAAGCTGCTCATTTTCGGTACCTTCGTCAAGGAGGAGTTCAACCTTGGATACACCATCATCGTCCACACAGGTACCGACAATGTTAAGATTACCTACAACGCGCATGTTGGTATACGGGTTGGTAATACCACAAACAGGACGGTCCGACTCCGGATCTACATAAAGGTTATACGGGCCTTCTACGTGCTCGTTACCACCAAGGTCGGTTGCAGTAATGACAATATTGTACTTTACCGCTTTTTTTTGAGTCTTCCCTTCCAGATCGAATGATTCTTTCCAGCTGTTTACATTATCTACATCGATTTCTTCGATATCACCCTTTCCATGGGCAAATGACAATGCGGCTGAAAGACATAGTAAGCATAATACAAATAAACTTTTTACTTTTCTCATTTTTTTTGAACTCCTTGTATTGAAAAAATAATTATAGTTTATCTTTTCAATTATCGGCATACATTGTAGAATTCTCTAGTTAAAATAGAGTTATACCTGCATCTAAATAGTTTATAACAGTTTTTAAAGAAAAGCAAAAAAAATTCCTAAAATTTAGCTTCTAGACCAAGATTAAAGACTTTTTTGGGCAAATTTTCCTTTTTTCCAAAGGAATAGGACAGATAAAAGTTATTTCTGACTGCAGAACTTGCAAAACTTCCTATGTTTGGAGTAAAGCCTATAGAAAGCCTGGCGGTTGCATAGTCTATATAATTCATTTTTCCGTTTTTCATGAGGGAATAATACTTATCCAGATAGAATATATGGAAGCTTTTTCCGCTTCCAGACTGATCCCATACGTTTACATAACCAGTATAATCCAGGGTCAAAATTAAATCATTCAGATAAAGACAGGAAAGTAAAGGAACTGCCTTTTGTATATCAACTCCAAAAAGAATTGTATGAGTCTGTACTACAAAAACATCGCTGGCAGAATCTGCATAGGTAAAGGCCGAGGTATTTAACTTTGTTGGAAGATTATAAGTAAAATTGTCGCGGCAGGTTACCGGTATTAACTTTGGTATATAAAAGTTTAAGCCAATGCCAAGGTCTGCAAAATTAGAAATATTTCGGGGTTTTGGAGCAAGCTCTTTTTCGTAAAGATAAGTGAGGACAACAGAAAGTGCCATTCCTCCCCTTTCATAGGTGCCCGGGCCTGTTTTTGTACGGTTTGTATAGGTTGCAGAAAGAGAGGTTTTGGATTTTACAAAGGTGTTATCTGCAAGAGAAATTCTTCCATACAAAAGATTCTGATCAAGGGTAAGGCCTGCATAAGAAATTTTTCCAAAATCAACGCCGGTGGAAGCAGAAAGATTTCCATTTGCCTGGCGGAAGCCTTTCTGATCAAATTCTACAAGAGAATTTATTGCATAATTAAACAAGGTAGTATGGGTTCCGTTTGAATATTGAAGTCCAAGGCCACCAGATTTGGAAGTTATGCCGTAACCACCCGAAAGCATAAGGGCAGTTGCATCCCATGGTAAAGCAGCGTAATAAGTAAAACCGAACGGCAGCATGTAGGATTTTGATTCACGGTTGGAAATGGAATTGTCGTTCTGCAAAAGCGAAACCGGAATAAGAAAGCCCTTAAAAAAATATGGGGAAGGGTTGAAGCTGGTGTATGGGAGAGGGTTGGATCTGGTGTCGCTGTTGGAGCCGTTGCCCGCCGGGTTGGAGCTGGAGCCGCTGCCCGCGCCGTTGGAGCTGGTGCCCGCACTCTCCCCAATCAAACAAAAGTCTGCCACCAAAGCCGTAAGGAACCTTGAATCCTTATAAAATTCGCCTGAATAAAAAAGCCTGTCTCCCAAAACTACAGGAGAATATACGCCGCCCGAAAAATTCAAAGATGAAAGCTGGAACTGTGCGCCAGGTTCCTGCTGTTCCAAGTTTATTTTTACAATACCCAAACGCGGCATGGTTTGTTTTGTTGCCCATGAAAATGAAAGAACTATATCCTCATCCAGGCTGTCTGTTATATTGAGCCCCGAAATCCTCATTCCAGATTCAGGGAGAGAGTATTCTAATATAGAAGAAAAATCGCAATTTGAAACACAGATTGAAAAATCAAGTCCCGACTGTTTTATAAAAGCAAAGTTGCCGTCAGAAAGATCTGTAAAAGCGGTTGGAACTTCAAAATTATTGAAAGCTTTGGAACTGTGCGGTTTGAGAGACGGGGTGCGGGCGCTAAGGTCCAGCTTTTGAATCTGGATGGAATAACGTTGAGCCTGATAGCTTTGGTAAACAAAATAATATTCCCCTGAATCACTTATTACACAAGGGTTTACAATATTTGTCTGATTAACCGGAATCCATTTTTTTTTCTGTAGATCGTAGATTCCACTTTTATGCTTGTCGAGCGCCTCGCTGAAGGAATAAAAACTTACTGTTAAAAAACGTCCGTCGGCAGAAACTGTAATGGAATCTATATAATCTTTGCCCAGAACTTTTTTGGGATGAACAGTTGAGTTGGATTGGAGCTGTTCCTTTGGAATAAAATAAATGCAGGAAGTGCTCATATCCAGATAGTAGATTCCCTGAGGTGAATAACACAAATTGGTAAAGCGGGAACCGGCCTGATTATTTACTCCTTTAAGATAAAACTCTTTCATATTTGCAGAACCGGAAAGTTGTGGAATATAAACGGAGTCTTCAAAATTTTTCCAGGCTTTTGAAAGCTTTAATCCATAGACTTTTTTGAAGGCGCCTGCAACCGAAAGGTTTTTAAAATTTACACAGCGGTACCAGAATTCCGCATATTTTTGCATTCCATATTCCTGTTGAAGGTACTGTGCAAAAGAACCATTAAAATAATAGAAGGAATTTGCAGGATAAGCGTCTGAAGCGCCCTTTACATCGGAATATGAAGGGAACTTGCCTTCTATTTTTGCCTGACGAACCATCTGCAGGGCATAAGGATCGTTAAGTCTACCCTCCCCTTTTGAACTTTCATAGGCGAGAGTTGCTCCTTCTGCCATTCCGCTTGTAATAGTAAAATAATGCATATTAAACGGGTCTCCAAAAACTTTTGAAAGACTGGTATAAAGCGGACTGCGCAAATTATAAGTTAAAACATGGGTAAGCTCATGGGTAAAAACAGAAAGAAGAGTTTCTGAAAAAACTGCAAGGTCGGGAATTACTGCAGTGTCATAAATTACAATGTGATTATATGGAAAAAATGAAAAATAAGCGTTGAACTGTTCCACACCGCTGGTAATTACAACCGGCATGCGGAACGAAGGTTCAACACCATAAGAAGCGGCAAGCTCACTGTAAATATCATCTGCGTGAGCATAAAGCAAAGCTGCTGTGGGTTCACTTTGTTCTGCATAAATAATATCAAACCACTGTGTTTGTGTAACCCGCAGCTCTTTTGTTCCCCACAGTTTTCCCTGTTTAGAATAGGCTGGCAGTAACAAAAGAAGAAACAGAAAAACTGATGAAAACAAACGCTTCTTATTCAAAACGCGCTCCTACATCTTAGGAATCTTTTTTACAGCATAACGGTAATAGCCGTAACCAAGCGGAGCAGCTATTACAAGCATAATTGCAGAAACAATAAGGTAACCAATATTGTTTTTTGGCAGGAACACAATGAGCAAAACAATGAGTCCTATAAAGCCCATTACAATAAAGGTAGAAACTACGGCGTTCATGTTCTGCTTAAAAGCTGCTGTAGGATTTTCCCACTGAAGCTTTGGATTTATTGTATCAATAAACATTTCTATAAAAATCAAAACAAACGAAGCAAGAATTGTAAGAACTGCATATTTGATTGTCATAAAGAAAATGTCGCTTGCTGTAAATGGAATGTAAAGAAACTTAACCAGTCCAAAGAAGAACAGGAAGATTATTACAATGGAAGCAAGACAATAAATCATGGCGTGCCAGAATTTTACAAGAACGATTGTCTCTTCCTTAATTGGCATTGCCTTAAGGTCGTAGATTGCTTTTCCTTCGCGAGAGAATGAAGTAGAAGCTATGTTTGCACAGTTACCCATAAAGATACAAATCCCTGCAATAATTACGGTAAAAAGATATTTTACAGTTACCATTCCTTCTGGAGTCATATTTTCGGAAAATGTAGAAATCATCATGGCGCGAACTTCTGCAATTCCGGAACCCTTGGCTGCTGCAAAGCTTACTGTAAACGAAATAAGGAACATTACAGGAACAAGAATAATCATAAGAGGTCCGTTACCAAAGAACGAAGGCTCGCGGAAGATTGTTCTTATGTCACGTACAAGCAGCGTATGAAAAATGGAATTTGTTTTGAGTTCTTTGCTCAAAACATCTTTTGCCTTTTCTGTTGTAATCTTTTTTGTCTTAACATCAGAAAAGCCGTTAAGTGAACGGATGTAAAGAGGAGCTGCAAGTGGAATTAATGCAAATACAATTACTGCAAAGATTGCAGCCATTACAAGGATTGGAACAATTTTTCCGCTGATTGCATCTGCAAAGAACATAAGAATGGGCGCTTTTTCTGACCATGCACGAATCATCTGAACAAATATGGCTGTACTTGCATCTTCCTGATCCATGAGCATTGAAATTCTTGAAGAAAAAAGACTGTAGGCAAATACAAAACAGAGTAAAAGCACAGTTGCAAGACTTGTAAGAATTGAACGGTTACGGAGCTTTGGAATTACATTCAAAAACAGAAGAAGAAGTGTGTAAATTACAAGCACTGCTATTGATTCTACTGCAAGAATGGTTACTAAAAGTCCTACGTAAAACAGAGGATGTGTAACAAGACCTGCTTTTATTCCATAAATGATTCCGCCAACCAGCATGATTGCTGCACCAAGAATCAAATCAGAAACAGCTGTTACTGCAACCTTTGCACCAAAAATTTCTACCGGATTAAGCGGCATGGAAAGAAACTGTTCTTCGCCGGAACCGGTGTAATAGTTTGTTGCTGCCGAAATAAATCCGAAGAATAAAACTGCCGCAAGAGCTGCAAAAATAATGAATACAGGCATTTTCTCTATATCACCGCTATTAACAAGTCCGTTTCCGACTCTTGTCATAATGAGGATAAAGAGGCCGCCCGCTACAACAATAAAATATCCTAAAAGAGCAATATAAAGGATATTACGCAGAATTCCTTTAATGCCTTTTTTAAAATTTTCCAGGAACATTCCAAGCGAAAAGGAATTAGAGGAAAAAATCTTAAAGAGAGGCCATAACATCTGATTTTTCATTTTATTCCTCCGAAACAAGCTTAAGGAATATGTCTTCGAGTGACTGGCCGGCTGTTCCGTGCTGCTGCTGAAGCTCTTCTACTGTCCCAATAAATACAATTTTTCCTTTTTTAATAATTCCTACTCTGTCGCAAAGCTTTTCTGCAACTTCCATTACGTGGGTAGAAAAGAAAACTGTCTTACCGGCTGCAGCACGTTCACGCATAATTTCCTTAATTGTAAAGGCAGCTTCAGGATCAAGACCTACCATCGGCTCGTCAAGAATCCAGTTGTTAGGATCAGTAATGAGGCTTGCAATAAGGAAGAGCTTTTGCTTCATACCATGGCTGAACGAAGAAATGCGGCTGTTCAGGTTTTCAAGAAGACCGAACTTTGTACAATAATCTTCGATGCGCTGTTTTTTCTGGTCTGCAGGAACCTTGTAAACATCACTTATAAAATCAAGATATTCTATTGCCTTAAGGCGAGAAAAGGTTTCGGGGTTATCAGGTACAAATGCAAAGGTGCGTTTTGCTGCAATAGGACGTTCTTTAATAGAAATTCCATCAAGCAAAAGTTCGCCTTCATCCGGCTGAAGAATACCTGTAAGCATTCTGATTGAAGTTGTTTTTCCGGCACCATTTGGTCCAAGGAATCCAAAAATCTCTCCGTTGTTAACTGTCATAGAAAGGGAATCAACAGCCTTAACGGTGTTTTTGTTGTAAGACTTGGTTACATTTTTGAGTTCTAACATAGATAAATCTCCATTAATTGAGTTTGTATCTATGCTAAACTAATTTCAATTTTGACGCAACATATACAAATGTAGAATTCCAGTAAATGGCAATTTCGTTGGTGCTGTAGCTGCCCCAGTCATCTATGAAGCAGCGTAATGGCGGCAGATGCAGCGGTTCAAGCTTTTCTTTGGCAACAGCATCATAAAGGCCTTCGCAAGGACCACCGGAAAGCATTCCCGGCATTGTTTTTTCCATTGCAGCAGAAGGTCTGTGATGCGGATGTTCGACTGTATTTGTTCCAAAGCCTGTTACATAGCAGATATTCATAGGATTACAGCCAAGAACATAATCAAACTGTTTTTTTGCAGCCTCGTAATATTTTGTGTCGCCCGTTAAATCATAGGCAAGCAGCAGGGCATGAGCGTTATCACAAACGTGACCGGAGCTTCCCCACATTACTTTTTCAAGGCTGGTTCCAAAGGAGGCAGTGTCTACTGTAAAAAGAAGTCTGTCTGCAGTATCAAGCATTGAATCTGTAATTGTCTTTAGAATTTTCTTGTCGTTAATTTTGTCTTTTGCGCGAAGAAAAAGCTCTGTTCCATAACCTGCAACCATTCCCCAGCCAAAACCTTCAAACCAGACATTTTTCCATGGGCATTCAGGATCTTTTGGAGCCTGCACAATCTTATTGCGAAGCTCCATTGCAAGCGTAAGATATTTTTCTTTGCCGGTACGCAGGAACAAGGCGGCGCAGGCAAAATAACGTTCATCAATAGAAGACCAGTCACCGTAACCACCGGTTGTAATTTCGGGAGGATTTTTATACGGCTCGTCGTCGTGGCTTTCCAGATAGGCTTGAGCTTTGAGCGCTGCTTTTAAAAGAGAAGCTGCAAAGTCCGGATCTGTTTTTTTGTAAAACTCGCTGGCAAATGCACAGCAGCCTGCAAAATCGGCGGTAGCTGTAGAAGAAACCGGAGCAATTACAAGCTCATCCTTTTCATCCTGTGGATTTATAAAACCGCAAAAATGATAGCACGAAACTTTGTGACAGACTCCACCATCTTCCCGCTGCATTTTGAGCATCCATTCAAGTTCAAAACGCGCTTCGGCAAGAATATCAAACTGGTCAAAAGAAGGACTTGCTTCATAAGCAAGAAGAATATCCATAACAGCCTTGCTTCCGGCAACAACATAACGACCATAATCGCCCGCATCATGCCAGCCGCCGTTTACTTCCTTTTTCTGATCGGTTCCATAAATTGTGGCAGGTGTGTCATGACAGGAAGAATGTCCCCAAAGCTTATAAATATTATCCCGGGTTTCCTGACCGCAACGTGAAAGATAAAAATAATATAAGGTAGAAAAATATACCTGGCGATAAATATTTTCCTGAATAATTACCGGTAAACTTTGAACAGTCTGTCCGTTCCGGCTGGTAATGCTGATAAAGTAGGTTCCTGATGTGGTAAAATCAGAAAAATCAAGACAGCAGACATCCTCGCCGGCAACCCGGTCGCATTTTGGGCGAGCTGCTTTGGAAGTAAATACAACTTTATTAGAAGCCTTATCAACAAGAGAAAAAGATTCGGTTCCATTAAGGCCTGTAGCATAGGCAAATTTAGATTTTTTAGGCTCATAGCCTATTTGATTGACAAAAACAGCAAGTTTAGTTTCCATAATTCCGATAATAAAGGAAGAAAAAAATAAATAATTGTATAAATATGGAAAAAAATCGAATATAATAGGGAACATATGGATAAAAATATGCGGGATGTTTATAAGGTTTGTTTTTGTTTGATTTTGCTTTTTTGTCTGGGGTGTGTAAGACTTTGCGCACAGAATAATGATATGACTCCGGGACAGGCTCAATCTATGAGGGAGCAGTTTGTTGAAGAAATTAAAAAGCACGTTGGTGCGCCTTATGAATACGGAGCTGTTGGACCCGATACTTTTGACTGTTCAGGACTCATTTATTATTGTGCACGGGAATCTATAAAGGTTCAGCTGCCGCGTACTGCAAAAGCAATCTATAATTATGTAAGGATCATTCCTGATGATAAGCGCGAAATTGGCGATCTGCTGTTTTTTAAGACTACAAGTTCTTCTACAATCTCGCATATTGGTGTTTATATAGGAAACAATCAGTTTATTTCTGCAATCAGTGACGGTCCTAACACAGGAACAATTGTTTCTTCTCTGGCACAGGATTACTGGAAGGGCCGCTATGTTTCTACAGGTCAGTTTTTGCCGTCCGGAAAACAAACCGACAGCTCAGGAAAAGAGCTTGCTGTAACAGAGTTTGAGGAAGAGTACTTTGATTCTGATTATAACGGCACTTCGGATTCTGCTTATAGGACAGACTCTGTACGCTTTGAAGATCAGCTGCTTTTTGATACTTCGGTTTTCTTTGACTGGTCGTTACTTTCTCCGCGTCAGTTTGTTTTCAGATATAGAGGAATTGATGCGGGATTCCATGTGAGTTATACAGGCTGGAAGCTTAATCCAGGAGCCGGATTTAATCTTAGATTTAATACGGGACTTGACTGTTTCCAGCTGCCGGTAATCTTGAGCCTTTCTATGAATGATTTTATTAGAGTTTATGCAGGTCCGGTATTTACATTCGGAGATGTTAAACTCATAGATTCAGACAAGGTTATAAAAGGTTCTGTTTTTCCGGGTATAATAGGAATCTCCTTCTCTACACCAAAGTGGAGAATTGGTAAGGTTTCATTGCAGGGCGCGCAGGACATCAGTTATACAGTGTTTAATAAACCGGATGGAGCTGCTTTGCCTTTTATGGAATCTGTTGCTGCCGGGCTTGTAATGTATACCGGGCTTAGAGTAACTTTACCGCTTTCCACCTTTTATACAAGGAGCTGATTATTATGAAAAATAAAACAAAACTCTCTTTTATTGCGGCCTTTTTTCTTATTACTGCAACAGGCCTTTGTTTTACAGGCTGTACAAGCGAAATTTCTTTAGAGCTTAAAAAGGATGGTTCGGTTGAAGCTGTTTTTAACGGGGTTGCAGGAAAGGCCTTTGCTGCATTGATAGGTCCTGCATTGGGAACCGAGGATGCTCAAACTGTAATTTTTGATACAAAACAGATTGAAGAAGAAATGACTCAAAGCGGTTTTTCAAGCGTAAAAGCTGTGAGCAAAAATGGAGCCGACATAAGTGTAAATGCTCTGGATAAAAAATCTAAATCTGTGCTTTTTAGCTCGGGAATTGTTTCTGTAGAAAAAGGAAAATTACACGCAGTGCTTACACCCGAAAAGCTTTTGAGTTTTTATGCAAATGCAGACAGTCAGACCGTTCAATTTATGGACATGCTGCTTGCACCGGTATTTAATGACGAAAAAATGAGCGAAGAAGAATATCTTGAAGTGCTTACCGCTTTTTATGGAGAAGAAATTACTCAGGAAATAAAGGAAAGCAACTTTATGATTACGCTTAAAAATCCGGATGGAACAAAGACTGTTCAAAGCATTGGAATAACAAAGCTGCTTACTCTGGATGAGACAATTGAAATAAAATAAAGATTTTTATTTTAGGAAGGTTTCGACAACAGAATTATCTGCGTTGCTGTATGGGGCTGGAACATATTTATCGGCGTTCCAGTCATTTTCCCAGCGGGAATTATCAAGAAGATAACGGAACTGATATTCACGGTTTACATCAAGCTCGAGTGTTACCGAAAAAGAACCATTTTTCTCCATCTTCATAGGAGTATTTGTACTGCTCCAGCTGTTAAAGTCACCTGCAATATTTGCCTGCTTTGCGCCATGTGCAGCTTCGGCCGACACTGTAAATGTAACTGAACACTTTGTTTTATCTGCGGAAAAAGACTTTTTTAATCCCATAGATTATTTTACTCCTGCTAATAAAATAAAGGATTATTTAAAAAAAAGCAAGGGCAAGGAAAATTGAACTCCCCCTGCCCTTGCGTAATTGTGTTTCCACCAGTAAATTCTTGCACAAATCCCTTCTTTTCATTATTATCATAGGTGAAATCCGTCGATTTAATCCAAATTGCAGAACGGACACTGGCTGCCTGGCGGCTGGTAAATCTTGCTAAAGAGGAGGTCCCTCATGGACACTATCTTAAACAAAAATCATTCACTTTTTACTTCTGAATCTGTAGGTGAAGGTCATCCCGACAAGCTTTGTGACCAGATTTCTGATGCTATTCTTGACTACTGTCTTTCTCTGGACAGAGACGCACATGTTGCCTGCGAAACTTTTGCTACAACAAATTTTGTGCTTGTAGGCGGCGAAATTGGATTTAAAAAACAGAACATAGATATAGAAAGCTTTAATAAAAAGGCAGAAGAAATTGCCCGCAACGTTGCAAAAGAAATTGGCTATGACAGCGAAGATAAGGGATTGGATTACAAAACCTTTGAATTTATGAACCGCCTTCATGCTCAGTCAGAAGATATAAGCCAGGGAGTTGACGGAACCGGTCTTAAAGAATACGAAGGTCAGCAGGGAGCTGGAGACCAGGGTATGATGTTTGGTTTTGCATGTAACGAAACCCCTACCCTTATGCCGGCTCCTGTTTATTATTCTCATCAGCTGCTTCTTAAAGCAACAGAGCTTCGTAAGAGCGGCAAGCTTGCATGGCTCCGCCCGGATGCTAAATCTCAGGTAACAATTGAATACGACGGTCACAAGCCTGTACGCATTGATGCAGTTGTAATTTCGCACCAGCATGATCCGGAAATAACTCACGAACAGATTGAACAGACAATTATCGAACAAATCATAAAACCAGTGCTTGGACCAACAGGACTCCTCGACGACAAAACAAAATATTACATAAATCCTACAGGACGCTTTGTAACTGGTGGTCCTGACGGAGATTCCGGACTTACCGGACGCAAAATCATCGTAGACACTTATGGTGGAATGGGCCGTCATGGTGGCGGTGCATTCAGTGGAAAAGATCCTAGTAAAGTAGACCGTTCTGCCGCATACATGGCACGCTACATTGCAAAGAATATTGTAGCCGCTGGTCTTGCAGAAAGAGCCGAAGTTGAGCTTGCATATGCAATCGGAGTTCCATTCCCGGTAAGCATTATGGTAGAAACCTTTGGGACAGAAAAATGCGACAAGACAAAGATTATTGCTGCTGTAGAAAAGGTTTTTGATTGTACACCGGCCGGCATTACAAAGACTCTTGGCCTCAAAGCTCCTATCTATTCCAAAACAGCAAGCTACGGTCACTTTGGACGCGAAGGCTTCCCTTGGGAAAAGACAGATAAAGTTAACGAACTTAAAAACGCACTTTAATAGCAATGAGGCTACTGAATAAAGATCAGATTATAGAGTTAATGGAACGCTTTAAAAAGGAAAATCCAAATCCAAAATCGGAACTGGATTATAAAAATCCTTTTACACTGCTGGTTGCGGTGGTGCTTTCGGCTCAGGCTACAGATAAAAGTGTTAATCTTGCAACAAAGGAACTTTTTAAGGTGGCAGACACACCTCAAAAGATGCTTTCACTTGGAGTGGATGGTCTTATTCCTTATATAAAATCGATTGGTTTATACAGGAACAAAGCGGCACATATAATTGAACTTTCTAAGCAGCTTATTCAAAACTTTGGAAGCGAGGTTCCGGATACTAAGGAAAAGCTTATGACGCTTGCAGGCGTTGGTGGGAAAACCGCCAATGTTGTTCTGAACGTGATTTTTCATAAGCCTGTAATGCCGGTTGACACTCACCTATTGCGCATTTGTCCCAAGATTGGGCTTGCAGAAGGAACAACTCCCGAACAGGTAGAAAAGTCACTTCTGGAACGGATTCCGGAGAAATACCTTATGGATGCACATCACTGGCTGTTATTACATGGAAGATATGTATGTACGGCTAGAAATCCTAAATGCAATGAGTGTATAATAAGCGATATATGCGGAGCTCATCGACAGGCTCAGCGACAGCAAAAGGAGTAGCAAAATGGACGAAGTATCTGAAGGACTTAAAAATGCAAGCAGTTCTTTTTGGGAACAAACTTCCTCATTCTTAACATGGATTAAAGGTTTTCTGACTTGGGAAAATCTTTTTAAGGTTATTGGTGCATTAATCATCATTTTTATTTTCTGGATTATCTTCAAGGTTATTGTCCGTGGAATTAAGAAGGTTCCCGAAAAGAAGCTTCCTAAGGCACGTTCACTTATACTTATAAAATTTTTGCGTTACGTATTCTACGTAATTATTGTAATGTATGTTCTGAGCCTGTTTGGCGTTAAGCTTAGTGCCATCTGGGGTGCTGCAGGAATTGCCGGAGTTGCAATTGGTTTTGCTGCTCAAACAAGTGTAAGTAACCTTATAAGCGGATTGTTTGTACTTACAGAAGGTGCAATTAAAATTGGCGATACAATTATTGTAGACGGCATTACCGGAGTTGTAGATTCTATTAACCTTATTTCGGTAACAGTGCATACTCTGGATAACGAAATGGTTCGTATTCCAAACTCTACAATTATCAATACAAATCTTATGAATAAGTCGTTCCACAAAAAGCGACGTCTTACTGTAAACTGCCCTGTAGCCTATGGAAACGATCTGCAGCTGGCACTGGATACTTATCTTAAGGCTGCAAATACTTGTCCTACTGTTTTGAAGGACCCGGCTCCAGCTGCATGGATTAATCAGTTTGGCGATTCAGGAATTGATATTACAGTTGCAGTATGGTTTGACCCAAAAGACTTCCTTCAGACAAAGAGCGATCTTCACATTGCAATTATGAAGGAAAAAGCCGCCGTTGGACTTGAAACTCCATTTAACCGCCTTGATGTTTCGATGGTAAATGAGTCAAAATAATTTTTATGCGGATTATAGCTGGGACAAAATGCTGTCCCTGAATCCGCAATCTGAATACAGCATCCAAAAATATCATCAAATTCTTTCTCCAGACTGGCCGGACTTTTTGCAAAAATATCTGGAGCTTCCACTTTTAAAACGCCTTGAGGGAGTTGGACTTTTATGCGGAACAGATTGGACTAAGCTTTACAAAAACAGGTTTTATTATTCCAGACTTGATCATTCTGTTGGAGTTGCTCTTATAATCTGGCATTTTACACAAGATAAAGCCCAGACAATTGCAGGCCTGCTTCACGATGTTTCTACTCCGGTTTTTTCGCATGTTTCTGATTTTAGAAAAGGAGATGCCCTTACTCAGACAGCAACAGAATCTGACAATGCAAGACTTTTGCGCAGCAACGAGGCTCTGCTTTCCCTGCTCAAGAAAGACAGCCTAAGTATTGACCAGGTGGAAGATTATCACAAATATCCTGTTGCCGACAACGAAATTCCACAGCTTAGTGCAGACCGTCTTGAATATATGTATCCTTCGGGAATGGCGCTGGACGGCAGCTGGACGCTCGAAACCATTAAACGCACATACGAGGATATAAGGGTTTTTAAGAACGAAAACGGCGAAGCAGAATTAGGTTTTTGCACTCTTAAAATTGCCGAAGAATACTGCAGGCATTTTTGTCTTATAGGCCACATCCTTCAGTTGAACGAAAACAAGCTTACATTAAATCTTTTGGGACAGATAATGAACCGCGCAATAAAAAGCGGCTGCCTTACAGAAGAAGATTTTATGACTAAAAACGAAAGACAGATAATAGAAAAGCTTGAACAAAGCGAGCTGGATCCCGAGGTTAACCGCCTTTTCTGGACCTTCCGCACCATGACAAAAATTGAACACACAGATCAGGCACTCCCGGAAAATGATTATTATTCCTGTTCGCTCAAGGTAAAGCAAAGATATATTAACCCTTTGGTGCATACAAAAGACGGCAACACTCAAAGACTTTCTACCCTATCCTCTTATGGAAAAATGCTGATTGACGATTTTCTTGCTTATGAAGATAGTCCTTACGGCTGTGTAAAACTTGTTAAATAAACAAAAGACTGATATTATAGACTTATTATGGAACAGTACAAAAAGGAATTTATTGATTTTATGGTTCAGAGCCAGGTTTTAAAATTTGGTTCTTTTACACTTAAAAGCGGAAGACAGTCTCCGTTCTTTATGAATGCCGGAGCTTATATAACAGGCAGCCAGTTAAAAAAACTTGGTGAATATTATGCCAAAGCCGTTCATGACACCTTTGGAAATGATATTGATGTTTTCTTTGGACCAGCCTACAAGGGAATTCCTTTAGCTGTAACAACTGCAATAGCCTTCTGGGAACTTTATGGAGTTGATGTAAAATATTGCTGCGACCGCAAGGAAGAAAAAGACCACGGTGCAGATAAAGGAAGCATTCTTGGCTACAAAATCAAGGATGGAGACAAGGTTGTAATTATTGAAGATGTAACAACTTCCGGAAAATCCATAGAAGAAGTTTATCCAAAGATTAAGGCACTGGAAGAAACCGAAGGGGGAATTAAGATTCTTGGTGAAATTGTAAGTCTTGACCGTCAGGAACGTGCCCCTGATTCAGAAAAATCTGCCCTTCAGGTTATTGCTCAGACTTATGGTTTTAAGACTGCCGCAATTGTAACCATGTCAGATGTAATTGAATCTCTTTATACAAACGGTGATAAATCTGTAATAACCGATGAACTTAAGCAGCAGCTGGATAAGTATTACGAGCAGTGGGGCTCAAAATAAGGGGAAATTATGAAAAAGTCTATTAAAACAATTACAAGGATTTTTAGCACAGTATTAATGCTTTTTATGGCAATGAACCTTAATGCAAAAGCACCAAAAACTGCCGTAAGAAAAGTAAAAAAGGAAGTTCAGATTGTTGAAAAAAAGGATGTAAGCTCTGTTGTTGTTCTTGCAACTGACGGAATAGATATTCTTAAGGAATTTGGAGCCGATGATTTGATTTCGGCTGTAGGCCAGGACGTTCCTGGTGCCGAAGAAAGCGGAAAATCAATCATTTTTGCAGGAGAAGAAGCTGTAGAATCAATCATTTCTTATCTTCCTGACCTTGTTCTTCTTGAACCCGGTAAATATGAAGAGCTTGCACAGGAATTAGATGAAAGGGGTGTTGAATGGATGGAGCTGGATGCAAGATCCATTCAGGACATTATGAATATGATTCTTGATATTGGTGATATTCTGAACAGAGATATTGACGCTCAGGCTGCGGTAAGTGAATTTGAAGAAAAGCTTAAGCTGCTTAAGGAACTTGATAAGCCGGAAACACCTGTAACAGTTTACTGCGAGGCTTCCTGCGAGCCTTACACTGCATACGGAGCCAAATCGCTTATTTCGGATCTTCTTGAAAAAGCTGGTGCTGCAAACGTGTTTGGATACATTAATACAAATACAATGGAAGTAAGGGAAGAAACTATTATAGAAAAAGACCCTATGGTTATTTTGATTCCCCAGAGCACCGGTATTACTGTAGAAGATGTAATGGCAAGAGAAGGCTGGTCAGAGATTCAGGCAATAAAAAACGGAAGAGTCTACGTTATAGACACTTCCGTTATCTGCAGACAAACTTCTGCATGTCTTGATTCAGTTTATACTCTTTCGGAGCTTTTAGCTGAATAATTATTTGATTTCGACTCCACCTACATCTGTATGAATGCGCAAAGTTTTTCCGGTGGAGCCCTTGCTTGAATATCTTCTCTTTGCATTCTTTCCGTCAACAGAAATTGCACCAACCGAAGAAGAAGCCGAAATTGTATATTCTTCTGCAGGCGAAATAAGTTCTATAGCAACAGCACCAACATCTGAGCTGATGTCAAGTTCGTCAAATTCTACCTGGGAAATTGCAATTGCACCCACATCTGTATCTATATCTCCTGACTTGATATCAAAGCCGCTAAGCTCAATTGCGCCTACATCAACCTTTATATCTAAAGAATCCAGTGTAACTCCATAAGGAACTGTAATTTCAAGCTTACATTTATTGTTACCGCCAAATTTGCCATGGGCTTTAGACTGTGAAATCTTAAGGCATCCGTCCTGTACAGAATATTCCGGACAAAGCTTTTTATGATTGTATTTTGCCGAAATATGATAATCTTGTCCGCGTTCAACAGTAATTGCCATTATCTGACCTCTGGCAGATATTTTTGTAAAGGATGGAATATCATTATCTATTTCCATTTCTGCAAAAAGCCCATCATCATTATCCCAGTCATCATTATCCCAGTCCTCATCATCGTTATCATAAATTTCATTTCTGATAGAGCGGGTAACTGAATTAGCAATTTTTCTTCCAAGATTACGGCTGCCTTTTACTGCAGGTCCAAGATGGATATAGGTTCCAACAATTACACAAATAAGGGTTGCAACAACCAGACAAATAATTAATACTGTTCTTTTCATTTAAATTCCTCCTGACTGATAATTAGTTGTTTACTTCAGATGCAACAGCGGCAATAACTCTCTGAAGAATTCCGGCAATTGGCCAGATAATCCAGGTAATCCACCACTGGAAAGTAATAAAGCTTACACAAAGATAAATACAGGTAATTACAGGCCAGTAAACCGACATTATAACACGCACAGTTTTGTTTGTATAAACCGGAGCCTTATCTCTTGAATCTGCATAGCTTCCGCCGATTGTAGATTCAGAATTTATGCTCAAAAGTCTCTGGTAAACTCTGTTGCGTTTGTGCGAAATGATAATAAGAGCTACACCAATGGCAACAAACAAAAGCAAAAGAATAGGACCAAGAGAATCTGCAATTCTTAATGAGGCTGTTTCTATAACAATAGTTGGAATAAAACAGCATACACAAAGGCTGCAGCCGATTGAATACATAAGAGCATATACAGTACGGAATTTTCTTTTTTCTGTAGTAATATACTCTGTTGAATCAGGACCGATTGAGCAAAGCTCTGTTTTCAAAAAGCGCCACTGTTCCATGATTGTTCTTTTGATAATCATAAAAGAAATGCCCAGAGCAATACATACAAACATAATCACAATGCCTGTAATTTCTTTCCCAAAAAGATCTCCAAAGAAAATTACAGGAACCGGGCAGCTTATAAAAAGGCCAACTCCAACTGCTCCAAGAAGAATTGCCATGAACTTATCTTTAAGATAAGCCTGGATTTCTTCAAGAGAAACGCTGCGGCGAGGAACATTCTGATCTCCTACAATTTCTTCCTTAATTCCAAGAGAAGCAGCAACCTCATCAAGGTTTCCAAATTCTGCAATTACTGTTGCAACTGCTTCGTTTTCTGATTTCCCTTCCCGTCTGAGTTCTGAATATTTATCTTCCATCATCTGGAGAAGCTCATTCTTTGCCTTAAGTACCTTTGCTGTATTTGGCAGATTCCTGAACATTGATTCAAGGTAATTCTTAATTGTTTCCATAATCTAATCACTCCTTAATTTTCTTTGCTTATGAACAACTCTACAACTTCTTTTGTAAGCTGCCATTCTTCACATTTTTCTTTGTAATAGTCCAAACCCTTTTGCGTAATACGGTAATAGGTTCGGCGCTTTCCGTTTTCTGCTTCCTGTGAATAAGATTCCAGATAGCCGTTTTCTTCCATTCTGGTAAAAGCGGAATATAAGGTTGTTTCTTTAATGACGTATTTTTCGCCGGTAACTTCCTTTATATTCCTGGAAATCTCATATCCATAGGAAGGCTCTTTTTTCAATAGGTTTAGAATCATCGTGTCATTATAGCCACGGATGACATCGCTGCTGATTGAAATCATAGCACCTCCTGTGTTTATAATATAAACAACTTACTACGCCAAACGTTACTACGTTCATCGTTACTACGTCTGTCGTACTATATGTATCATACTACGACTGACAGAGTATGTCAACAAATTTTTAAAAAAAAATTACGATTTTTCATCCATTGTTGGAACAATTATTCTGTGCTACAATTATTAAAAATGGAGTCAGAATGACAAAAAGTAGACTGTTTTCAATAATTACAATTGCATGTTTTGTTTCAATCCTTTGTATTCCAATTGGAATAGTGCTTATGCTGTATTATACAAACTGGAAAAAGAAGCTTAAACTCATTCTTTCCCTTTCCCTTACAGCTTTTTATGCGGCACTGATTGCATTCATTTTCTTTGTACGACCTTCCATTAATACCAGCGGAATTGGGCTTCCTTTTGGTTCAAACAGCGGCTACACAGCATTTGACACCCAAAGCTCCTCACCTGCAAAAAGCAGATCGTCAAAGGGCAGCTCCGGCAAAAACAAAAAAAAGAACAGCAGTCTTAGTCCGCAAAACTCTAACGCACAGCAGGCTCAGGGTAAAAAAGGAAATGGTGCACTCTACCCTATTTTGTTTTTTCTGTTTATTCTTTTTCTTATTTTGTGGCAGAACCTGCGTTCCAAAGGCAAATCTAATTACGAAAACCCTTATGTAGACACAAATAAATACAAGCTGCCGCTCACGCCTGATGCCAAAATGCCGATGGTTCACTTTTTGCACGTTGAACTCGAAAGCGACGAAAAAATAAACTTTGCAACAGAAACAAATCAAAAAGATAATGAGGGAAACTTTGTTATTACCGACAGACGTATAATTATTTTAAACGCTACTCAGGATGTAGAAGTTCCACTTACATCAATTCAAGGAATTTCTAATGCAACAAGCACGGTGCTTGTAATTACTGCACCCGAAAACAAATACTATATCTTTATGCCCGAAAATCAAATGAAATATGCCGTTGCTGTTTTGCGATGGTCTATGGATAAAGCTAAAAACTAAGGAGCTCATATGAACAAAAAAAGATTACTTACAGCCACCGTTATTTTATTTTCTATTTTTACACTCACCTGCTGCGGAAAAAATAAAAAGGCTTCCGGACCGGGCGAGGCTAATGTAGTAAAAGTAAAAACTACAGAAAGAGTTCCTGTTACTATGAACATCAGCGGAGAAAGAGTTACTTATGATTCTATGCTTTCGTTCTTTACTCCGGATTATACAAAAGAAACTCCGGACGAGCTTTTGGCCCAATCGGATTCAGAAAAAAAAGCCGAAGCAAAAAAGGCAAAAAAAGGAAAAGAATCTACCTCATATATTCCGCCGCTAAAAAAGCTGGAAGAATATGTGACTCAATATAATTCAAAAAGAAAGTCAGTTAATGAATATGACACTTCGGCTTTTTCGGACACAAAATCCAAAAAGGATGAAGATCTTTCGTATAAAACCTTTGAAGTAGAAGACTGGGGGCCAAAAAGCAGTGTTGTTTCTGAAGCAACCAACCCTTCCTTTTATGTAATTTTTTCTCAACCGGTTAAGGCTCTTACAGCACTTCCGGCTCCTTCTTCTACATCGGATGTTGTAAGCATTTCTCCTGCAATTAAGGGAACCTTCCACTGGTATGGTACTCAAAACATAACCTTTGAAGCAGAAGAAGCTTGTGATCCTTCTGTAAATTATACAATTACAGTTTCCAAAAATCTTAAATCAATTTACGGAGATTCAATTAGCGGAGATACAATTTTTACAACACGCTCAGAGCCGGTTAAGATTCAAAACCTTTATGGCGGATATATTAAAGAAACAGAGTGCGCTTACGACACTACAACAGGAGCTCTTCCGCCTTATGAAAACCGCTCTCTTATAAGAACCAATTATCTTTTAAAGGCTTCGTCGCTTGCGCAAAAACTCGAAATTGCCGCTGATGATATAAAACTTAAGGCTTCGGAATTTAAGGTAGAAGCAGATTTTACAAACAAGTCATTCAGCTGGTGGAATAACGAACCTGAATGCGATAAAGAAAAACAAACCAGCAACACCTTTATAATTACAATTACAAAAGAGCTTCCTCATAATGCAAAAATCACTTTTAAAACAGCGGATGATTCACGGGTATCTACCTATATGACCTTAAGACCTTTTGACCGTGTAAGTATTGACGACTATGCGCGTTATACAGAAGGAAACAGAGGAAATCCACTTAGAGTTGTATTTACCCAGGCTGTAAGCGAAGATATGGTTACAGGCTTTATGTATGTAAAGGATAGCAGCGAAAACATAATTCCTATTACAAAGGATAATATCATAATTAACGGACGCTATCTTACAATTCACAGCCTTCCGCTTGAACTTAATTCTTCATACAGACTTTATATAAACCGCGGCTTTAAAGATATTTATGGTCAGACCTACAGCGACGGCCTGTATGATTATTACTACAATTTTAAAACCCGCCCCGTAAAAGCTTATGTAAACTATCCTGATTACGGAGCCAGAATGCTCGAAGCACAGTTCCCGCACAAAATCATTTATGAGCATCAGAACATTATTGCAGGCTCTTATTATAAAGCCAGAACTGTAGAAAATCCGCTTTATGTAAGTTCAAAGGACATTGTAATAATGGACGAAACTGTTGTTGAACGCGGACAAAAAGACAGACGTCAGTTTGAAGAAATAAATCTGGACCCTTATCTTAATAACGGCTACGGCTTTGTACGCTTTGATGCCAACACAAGATATATGGGCTTTGACTATTGGGATAATGAAGAAAAGGTTAAAGAAGAAAAAGATATTCTTACAATTCAGGTAACTGATCTTGGAATTACAACCCGAATGGGAATTAACCGCGCAGTTGTAATGGTAAGAAGCCTTTCTACAAATAAACCTGTTGCAGATGCAGACGTTTATATTCTTGATGAAATAAGCGACTTCCGTGATGACCCGTTAAATCATATTCTGGCACAGGGAAAAACCGATAAAAATGGTCTTGCAATAATTAATTATACCGAAGAACAGATTCAAAAATATGAAAGCAACGAAAAATATAAATATACCTATTCTGATAATTTGAGTGTATTTGTTTCTAAGGGTGATGATAAGGCTGTATTTACACCAACCTCTCACAACACCTGGAGAGACGGAGTTTCTACAGGCTCAAGACAATCTGCACGCAAGCCTGTACAAAGAACCTTTATGTTTGTAGACCGCGGTGTTTATAAACCTGGAGAAATTGTTACCTTCCGTGGAATAGACAGAGACCAGACTCTTGGTGCACTTATTCCTCATAAAGGAACTTATGTAATTACTGCAGAAGAAGGCTGGTGGGATGGAGAACAGATTACTGAACCTATGGCAGGAACTCTCTCCGAAACAGGCGGCTTCTACGGTTCATTTAAGATTCCTGATGATCAGGAGCCGGGTTCTTACTATATCAAATACAAGCGTGATGACGCCACGGACAAATATGATTATGAAACTGTGCGCTTTCAGATTGCAGAGTTTGAACGTGTAAAGACTACCGCAAGTCTTACTATTCCAGAAGTTACCTATTACACAGGTGACAGTCTTACTGCCGAGCTTTCTGCAGAATATCTTGCAGGTGGAGCATTAAGTGGAGCTGAATATGAAAGCACCTGGTATAAGCAGTCCTTTGACATAAGCTTTAGTACTCCGGAAACAAAGGGATATTCTTTTGGCGCAAGCGATTATTCTTCGCGAATTTATTATTCAGATGCAGACGGAAAACTTGACTCAGAAGGAAAAACAACTCTTGTATGTAATTCCGAAAAAACCAATGACGGTCTTTCTTATATTTACAGAGCCGAAGCTTATGTAACAGATATTTCTAATCAGAGAATTTCTACACAAAGTTCTGTAATGGTTCACCCTGCAAAATTCTATGTTGGAATTAAAAGAAGCGGTTCTTCGGGCTTTGCCAAAATTAATTCCAAGCTTGATTTTTCTTATATTCTGACTGACGTACAGGGTAACAAGCTCGACAATGTTAAAAAACTTGTTAAGGCGCTGGAGTATAAGCTCACACGCGAAGAATGGACTATGGTTCATGAACAGAGTGTTGATAACACAATTTATACACGCTATGAAAGAAATGATGTTGATGAAGGCAGCGGAACTGTTGAAATTAACTCAACTGGAAGCTTTAGCCTTACACCTGCAAATTCCGGCTGGTACACCTTAAAGCTTACCGGAACCGATAACGAAGGAAAGATTGTAGTCTGCGATTACGAATTTTATGTAACAGGCGGTCAGTCTTACAGATATAACGATTATAATTCTGAATCAATAAGTCTTACTCCGGATCAGTCACAGTATAATCCTGGAGATACAGCACAGATTCTTATGGAAAGTCCACTTCCTTCCGGAGATTATCTTATCACTGTAGAACGCGAAGGAATCTTTACCGAAGAAGTAAGACATTTTGATTCTCCTGCAAACGTAATTGAAGTTCCTGTTGCATCTAATTATGTTCCTGTAATTTACGTTTCTGTTTCTTCTTATTCGGTTCGCATAGGAGAGCCAACTCATCAGTATGGCGAACCGGATCTTGATAAACCTAAGGGTTACTTTGGTGTTACTCCTGTTTTTGTAAATCCTTATGTAAGAGCCTTCTCTATTGAAGTTGAATCGGACAAGCCTTCTTACAAACCAGGCGAAACTGCAACCCTTACTCTTACTGCAACCAAAGGCGGCAAACCTTTGAGCAACGCAGAGCTTACTGTAATGGCTGTAGACCGCGGAGTTCTGGATCTTATAAACTATCACGTTGCTAATCCAATTGAATTCTTTTATTCACGCTATAACTTCCCGCTCAGAGTAAGAGGCGGTGACTCACGTGCGCTTTTGATGGATCCGGTTACTTACAGCATTAAAGACCTTCAGGGTGGAGATGCCGAAGAGGATGAAAAGGACGAGGATGAAAGAAAGGATTTCCGCCCTACAGCTGTATTTGAGCCTGTTGTTGTAACAGATAAAAACGGAAAGGCTACGGTTACATTTAAGGTTCCAGACAGCCTTACAACTTATAGAATTACGGCTTTTGGCGCAAAGGACGATTTGTTTGCCCTTCAGGAAGAAGAATTTACTGTTCAAAATCCTATAAACGTTCAGCAGGTGCAGCCTAGACGGTTGCGCGAACGGGATACAGCAGAATGTGGAGTTCTTATTACTAACCTTGATGGAAAGGGTCATGATGTAACAATCAGTCTTGAAGCACGAACTCCTGTAAAAAATACTGCTCAGGATGAACTTGAAGGCCGCATTACAATTCCTGGGGAGGCATTTATAGAAGGAGAAAAGGAACATAAGGTTTATGTTGCGCCCGGAGACTCTTCTGTAGTTTACTTTAATGTTGGTGCCAAAACTCAGGGAACGGTAGAACTGGTATATACTGTAACTTCTGATATTTTGAATGAAAAGTTGAACTCGCCTATTAAGATTGAAAAAACTTATACCTACGAAACAGTTGCTACCTACGGCACAATTGACAACGACAAGAAAAAAGGAAAAGCTGTTGAACAGCTGGTAATTCCTGGCTTTGCAAAAGACAGCCGCGGAGATTTGACATTTACAATAGATGCAACTCGCCTTGGAGTTCTTGGCAGCTCTGTAAACTATCTGTTTGATTATCCTTATGGTTGTCTTGAACAGCAGTCTTCAAGAGTTTTACCTCTTATTGCTTTTGGTGAATACATAGATGTATTTGGACTTGATTCCCAGATTGCAGATGTTCAAAAATGCGTAAAGCGATATTTGAGTCTTTGGGGACGCAGCCAGTTAGAAAGCGGCGCCTTCCCTTACTGGCCAAATGAAAGCTATGAAAATTATTATGTAAGCTTACGCCTGGCATATATTTACGCACTTGGAATTGAACGTGGTTACGAAAAAGAAGACTTTGGCTACGACATTACAAAGCTCTGTGATTATCTATGGAGACAGGCACAAAACTTTACAGATGACAGTCTGTATGATTATAACAAGGCATATCTGTGTTACATTTTTGCCTGCCTTGGAGACGGACGAGTTCTGCCTATGATGGAAAGGCTTTATAACCGTCGGGATTCTATGAATCTTTCGGCAGAATCACTGCTTGGTCTTGCTTATGCAAAGCTTGGCGATAAAAAAGCAAAGGAGCTTGCACAGGATGTCCGCAAATACATTCAGATGGATGGACGTACTGCAACAGTTTTGAGAAAAACCCGCACAAATCTCTGGGACTGGTATAATTCAGATACGGAACAGCTTGCCCTCATCATGCAGCTCTTTGTAACACAAAATCCAAAGGACGGAATGGTAGACAAGCTTTTGTACACATTGCTGCAGGATCAGAGCCACGGCTACTGGCAGAACACCGCAACTACCTCACGCGTACTCGAAGCAATTTATGCTTATATAACAGGCCGCAGACTTGACGAAACCAATTACAATGCAACTGTAACTTTAGCAGGCAGCGAGATTATGAATCAAAGCTTTAAGGGGGCAAACGCAAAGCCAAAGACTCTTAAGCTGCCGTTTGAAGATGAAATTGTTGCAAAGCTTGCAACCGATGCTGTTCAGGAAATTGGCTTTGAAAAGAACGGAGAAGGAAACCTCTACTATACTGTAGAAATGCGTTATGCATTGCCGGATGAATACATAGGAGCCAGAAACGAAGGCTTTAATATTGTTTATACAATCACAGATCCGGAAACAGGGGCTGTTGTAAATGCTGCAAACGATTCTGACTGCCTCTTAAAGCTTACAACCGGCAAGGTTTACAAGGCATCTATTAAGATTGAATCCAGCAAATCTCATGATTATGTTGCACTCCGCGCTCCAATTCCTTCGGGAGCCGAAATTCTTGATTCTTCCCTTGTTACAACAGGAACTGTTTCTGATGAGTACAGCGGTTCTTACAGACACTGGCTCAGCAACAAGACAATCCGCGACAACGAAGTTCAGTTCTTCTGGGATTACTTTGGTTCCGGTTCAACAAATGTAAACTTTACATTCCGTGCTTCAAGACGCGGTGTTTATCCTGTTCCTCCGGTTCAGGCAGAATGCATGTACGAAAGCGAAACCTTTGGACGCGGTGACGGCTACCTTTGTATAATTGAATGAAAAAACGAAGCAGAATAATTTTAATCTGTATCCTGGGTGTGCTTATTGCAGCACACCTGGGGCTTTTTCTCTTTCCTTTTAAGGAACTTAAGGAATTTAAAAATTCCCCCTACTCAACTGTTTATTACGACTGCAACGGGCAGCTTTTGCAGATAAGTTCACTGGAAGATGGAAGCCGCCGCGAAAAGCTTGAATGGAAGGAGCTGCCAAAAGAACTAAAACGCATTTTTATTCAGGCGGAAGACAAACGGTTTTACTTTCATAACGGTTCGGATTTACCGGCCCTTGTGAATGCGCTGTTCCAGAATCTTAAACACAAAAAGGTGGTGCGCGGCGGCTCTACAATTACAATGCAGCTGGTAAAAATCATCTGTGGCGACAAAGATTTAACTGTAAAACGTAAACTCCATGATATTTTTTATGCACACGTTATAGAAACAAAGTTTAGCAAAAAAAAGATTCTGGAGCTTTATCTGAACAGTCTTTATTTTGGGCAGGGGGCGACCGGTTGTGCGTCTGCAGCAAGAACTTTTTATGGCTGCAGCCTTGATGAGCTTTCTAAAGAACAGCTTTGTTGTCTTGCAGTAATTCCAAGAAACCCTACTTTGTATAATCCGTTTACCAACAGACATAATTGTGCGGAACGGGCCTGTGCTCTTTACAACAGGATTTATCACAAAGCTTTGACGGTAAACGAGTTTGAACAGTTTTTACCGGAACGGGCATTTTCTTATCCGTTTGAAGCGCCACACTATATAAGGGATGTTGCGGCAAAAGAAGCCTCTGCCGACTCTAAGAGCCTCACGCTTTCTATAAATCTTGAGCTGCAAAATTATGCAGAACGGATTGTAAGAGATGCGCTGGAACAGGCACAGGGCAGTAGAATTTCTAATGCAAGTCTTTTACTCATAGATAACAAAACAGGTAAGGTACTTTCCTGGATTGGAAGTGCAGACTTTTTTGATGAGCTTCATAACGGACAGATTGATGGAGTCCTTGTAAAAAATCAGCCCGGAAGTTCTATGAAGCCGTTTTTATATGCGCTGGCGCTGGAAACTAAAACAGAAGATGGAAAACCGCTTTACGAACCTTCTTCCATAATTGCAGACATTCCTCAGGAATTTGGCGACCAGAAGCTATATATTCCCTCTAATTTTAACAACCGCTACAACGGCCCTGTACGCTTCAGGATTGCACTTGCTTCCAGCCTGAATGTTCCTGCCGTAAGCATTTTAAATACAATCGGCGTAAATAATTATCTGGAAAAACTGTATTCCCTTGGTTTTGATTCCCTCAAACACGGAGGAGAGCTTGCAGATCTTGGACTTGCACTTGGAGCCGGCGAAGTTACACTCAAAGAGCTTGTTACCGCTTTTGCAATTTTTGCCCGCGATGGAAAAGATTTTTACGGGAACCAGATTTACCAGGAAGACACAGCCCGAATCATAGCTTCAATTCTTTCGGATAAGGGAGCCAGAGCCCTGGGTTTCGGCTATTCTCAAACCTTTGAAACCAATTATCCTTCTATTTTTAAAACCGGAACTTCTAATCAGTATCAGGATATTGTTGCGCTTGGCTCTACAATGGATTATACAATCGGGGTATGGATGGGAAACTTTAGCGGAGAAACAGTTGTTGGAAAAACCGGCAGTTCCCTCCCTGCCTGGATTGCAAAAAAAGTTTTGGACTATCTGGAAGAAGGAAAGCCTTTGACTTCTGAACGACAATTTCCTGAACCGCAAAATTATGTACGCCAGAAAATCTGTTCGCTTTCAGGTCTGCTGGCTGGTCCCGACTGTCCAGCAAGTGTTTATGAATATATTTCAAAAGATAGTCTTACAACAAAAGAAAACTGCAGCTGGCATCAAAAAAAGAATGGTGAACTATTAACACTTTATCCGCCTGAATATCAGCAGTGGGCAAGAAAGACAAGACCTGAGCTTCAGATTAAATACAGCGATTCTCCGCTTTATATAAAAACACCAAAGGACAATTCACTTTTTTATTATTCACAATTACAAAAAGAAATGCAGGCAATTACGGTAGAAGTATTTGGCGGTACAGAAGACAGCCTTTATGTTTATTATGATAACGAAGCTTTTACTCAAGTGTTCCGTCCATTCTGTTTTACACTGCCTGTTGAACGTGGTAACCACAGCTGTACAGTTATCTGCGGTTATGAATCAGATGAAATCAATTTTACGGTAAAATAATCAGCGCTTACCAAGAAGGGTAAAATCGCGGGCAGCCTGGCAAAAAATAATTCCGCTTCCGGCTTTTTCAAAACAGGCAAGCTCCGAAACAGCCTTTATAATTTCTGGCTTTTTATCCTGAGGAACCAGAATCATGAGCATTTCTTTTTCGGGAACAATTTCTACTCCAAAAAATGTTGAGTCACCTTCGCGGGCAGTTCCTCTTGCACCAATGATTGTTCCACCGCCGGCACCAGCCTTTCTTGCAGCAGCCATTGCATCTTCTGCATAACCTTTGTTTACAATAATATTTATCATTTCGTACTGAGCCATAGCTTTGCCCTCCTGTTCATTTTCGTTATTCACATCCTGAGTTTCTAAAGAATTTTTATCTGAACCCGCCTTAAAAAAGCTGTCTACATCCATTGTAACCATTACTCCAAAGTGAGTCTTTTTTTCGGCACATGCATTTATAATCTGTGTGCGAACTTTTTCTACCAGGGAAGCTTCTACAATACTCATTGTAAGATCTTTAGAAGTATCTCCAAGTCCAAGCAGCTGCAAAACATTATTAGAAGCAGTGCCTCGTCCCATAAGGACTGTTCCACCTGCAGCGCCGGCTTGTTTTGCCGCATTAGTAATAAATTCTCCATTATCATGGGGAACAATACACGTAATGAGTTTATACATTTTCACCTCCGTGTTCACTTTCAATCTGGGCGTCACGCTTAGAAGTTTTGATTTTATAAATTATTCCCATTATCTGAATTGCAATAAGCGGCATCATGGCAACAAGGGCAATTACTCCAAAAGAGTCGTTACCACCTGCACCTCCGCTAGAAGCTCCAATTGTAAATGAAAGTACAAAAGTAGAAGTTAAAGGACCGGACGCAACACCACCGGAGTCAAAGGCAATGCCGGTAAACAAATCCGGACAAAAAATCATAAGCAGCATAGACACTGCATAACCTGGAACTAAAATCCATTTAAGGTCAAAGCCTACAACAGCGCGAAGCATTGAAAGCCCGATTGCAATTGCTGTTCCAATCGAAAGAAATACCAGAAGACTTTTTCGTCTGATTGTACCGCCACTTGCCTGCTCTACCTGTTCACTAAGACACCAGACAGCCGGCTCTGCACAGACTATAATTGCTCCAAGTAAAAGACCTGTAATAATTAAAAGGAATAACCACCAGCCGCCTTTTGTAAAAGCATAGGTTCCAAGCGCTTCGCCAAGAACTTTTCCTGCCTGCATAAAGCCGCCGTAAACTCCAATTAGTAAAACTGCCAGTCCAATAAAGCTGTAAACAAAACCGATTATCATTCTTACAACCTGACGGGCGGTCATATGTAAAAGTGTAAGCTGGAACAATATAAATAGCCCGAACAATGGTGCAATAGAAACTAAGGCTTCGTGGAATACGGAGGCAATAACTTTTCCAAAGCTTGGGGCGACGGGGGTTGCGACTGGGGTTGCAGCTGCGGCTGGAGTTGCAGCTGCAGCCGCGCCACCAGATCCAATTCCAACCAGAGCCCCGCCATCAATCTTGTTCAGAATAATCGCATACAGCAAAACCGCCAGAACCGGCCCAACAGAAGAAATCCCCGTCAAACCAAAAGAATTGTTGTTTTTAGAAGCGCGGACAGAAGAAACACCAAGTCCCAGCGCCATTATAAACGGAACAGTCATTGGCCCGGTAGTTGCACCACCTGAATCAAATCCAATTCCAATAAACGAAGCCGGTGAAAAAAACGCAATCACAAATAAAATCGTGTACGAAACAAATAGTGTCCACTTAAGCGAAAGATTTATTACAGTCCGCATAAGTCCAATCGTAATAAAAATTCCTACCCCACCTGCAATTACAAAGGTAAAAATAAGTTTGTTTACAATCGGAAACTGCTGGCGAACCTGATCTCCAAAAACCTGAATATCAGGTTCGGCAGCGGTAACAATAAATCCAATAGCAGCTGCACTGATTAAAAGCAGAGAAAGCCTCTTTTTTTTGGTAAGCTCGGCTCCACAGCGCTCTCCCATAGGTTGAATTCCAAGATCCACACCAAGCAGAAAAACTGTAAGGCCTAAAATAAGAAGAAGCCCGCCTCCCAAAAAACGGACTAAAAGCAAAGGTTTGATTGGAACGACAGTCAGCCCCAGAACAAAAACAATTATCATTACGGGAAAAACTGATACTGCCGTTTCTTTAAGCTTATGAAGAATATTCACTAGTTAAAAGCACTCCAGCCTTTTTTCTGAATTCCTTCTACCCACTTTGCGGCGTATTTTTTTGCACCATCAAGATCGTGGTCCCGGTAGTTTCCGCATTCCTGTTCAGTAGTAGCCGGAACAGGTTTATCCCAGACAGCAACCTTTTTGAGTACGTTCATAAGATGGTCTGCAATTTCTTCTTCTGTATGGTCGCCCCAGACCGTAAAATAAAAGCCTGTACGGCAGCCCATAGGAGAAAGATCAATTACACCTTCCATCTCATCACGGATATATTCAGCCATAAGATGTTCAAGAGTGTGGATTGCTCCGGTACTCATAAACTCTTTGTTAGGCTGGCAAAACCTTATGTCAAATTTTGTAACAATGTCGCCTTTTTGCCCCTGCTTTTTAGCAGCAAGACGAACAAATGGAGCAATTACCTTTGTATGATCAAGATTAAAAGAATCTACGTTATATTTTTTTTCCATGCTTTACCCCCACAATTCAAGCATCTTTTTTACAAGGCTTGCGCTTGCAGCAGCACACAAATCTTCATTAAAAGAATAGGTCTGTTCTACAGATTCGTCTGCCATATCTGACATGCAGCGCACAATTACAAAAGGAACCTTGTGTATGTGGCAGGCATGAGCAACAGCACAACCTTCCATTTCTACACAGGCAGGAGCAAAATTATCCTGAATATCTTTTTTTTGCTGACGTTCAGAAACAAACTGATCTCCGCTGGCAACAAGTCCTTTTATGATTTTATATTTTTTTGCAAAATCGGTAAAAGCAAAGGCTTTAACAGCAAGGTCGGCAAGCCTTGGGTCTGCATCAAACTGCTCTACCATTCCGGGCACCTGACCAAGCTTATAGCCGAATGCAACTGTATCAAAATCGTGATAAACGGCAGCTGTAGAAACAACAAAATCAAAAATCTTAAGCCCTTCTCCAAGTGCCCCAGCAATTCCTGTATTAATTACAGCAGTAACTCCAAACTCTCGGATCAGAGTCTGAGCACAAAGAGCAGCATTTACTTTTCCAATTCCGCTCCTTACAACAACCACAGATTTACCATCAAGAATACCGCAGTTATAAACCAAGCCTGCAACTTCCTGTGTAGTATTATACTGCAGCTGACGACACAACTCTTTTACTTCGGATTCCATCGCTCCGATAATTCCGATTTTTTCCATAGCTACCTTGTTTTTTTATTCTTTATAGTTGCTTCATATTCATCGCGTGTCTTATACTGATTAAGAACTTCATCGCGAAGCTTATCTTTAAGATTCCATTTATTTATTACCCAGCGGCCAATCATTTTATTGATTTTAAAACCAAGCACAATACCGCCAATAAGAGCTACAATAGAAAACGCATTAAATACAACAGTTTTTACTTCATCAGATAAAGGCAAAAGCTTTAATGCAATAACCGAAAACACAACAAGAAGAATTATTACCAGTGCAAAAGTAACAATGATATTTAAAATTGTACTCCAGAACATAAATACATTTGTAGTCTTTTGTCTTGTACGATATTGAATCTGTTCCTGCTTACGACGTTCTTTTTCTTCCTCAGTCAATTCTTCCATTTCACCGTTCATTATTTGTTCTCCTGTTCTGCTGATTTGTTTTTATTTTCTTTGATAATAGAAATCAAAAATGAAATTACGAGCATGATCCCACATACAACTACTGCAGAATCTGCAACATTAAAGGTTGGCCAGCGTTCAAGTCCAAAAAGTCCATAGAACTTTACATCAATAAAGTCTACAACACCTGCCGGGCGGAAAAGTCTGTCTATAATATTTCCAAAGCCACCGCCAACAATTCCACAGATGGCCCACTGCTGAAGCCTGGTAAAATCCTTGTTACGAAAATATACATGCATAACAACGCCAAGAACAATAATCGGAATTATTGAAAAGGCAACACGACGCAATACATCTGGCCAGGAGGCGCCAAAGCTAAAGGCAACTCCAGTGTTACGAACATGAACTATCCGTAAAAAATCACCCAGAAATTGAGCACCAATTGTATTAACAGGAATAAATTTTACAATAAGAAGCTTTGTAATCTGATCAAGAATAATAACTACAGCTGTCAAAATAAGCGGTATAAGTTTAGATTTAGTATCTTTTTCCATGAGGTAATTATAACAGAATTGATGGGTATAATCTATATAGATTATAAACCGGTTGGAATATCAATAAACTTACATTCAAGGCCAAGTTCTTTCTGAACCTTTTCCATTACAAGCGAAACACCAACAGTTTCTGTTTCATAATGACCGCCGGCAATTACATTAATTCCCATTTCCTGAGCAAAATGATAATCTTCGTGCATAAATTCGCCGGTTATGTAGCAGTCAAGACCTTCTTCTACAGCAGCGGCAACATCCTCGCTGGCGCCTCCGCTTATAATTCCAACTGTCTTAATATTTTGTGGTCCAAATTTAAGAATACAGCCTGCAGCTTTTCCGGGACGCAGCACCTTTTGTGCAAGCTCCTCTACAGATAAAGGAGCCTCAAGTTCACCCTTTACACCAATTGTCATTCCACGCCATTCACCAAAGCGTTTGCAGTTTTTAAGACCAAGTCGAATTGCAGCACCAAAATTGTTTCCATAAGGATCATTTGCATCAAGCGGAATATGATAAGCGCAGAGTGCCAGATTGTTTTTTATAAAGGTAGAAACTCTTTTATAAAAGCTTCCTGTAATAGTCTGGCAGTGTCCCCAGAAAAGTCCGTGATGAACAAAAAGAACATCGGCTCCAAAATCACAAGCGGCTTTTGCAGTAGCTTCGCAGGCATCAACAGCAAAGGCAACTTTTTTTATCTGCTTTGAATCCGGAGCGCTGTTTTGAATCTGAATCCCATTGAGCGAAATATCAGCAGGATACTCTTCCTTTTTAAGAAAACCGTTTACATAATCATCAAATTCCTTTAATGTCATTTTGCGTTCCTTGCCTTAATAAGTTCTTTTTTAGTTTCCATTACAAAAAGCTTTGTATAAAAACCATCTTTATCCTTTGGCTGATCAAGAATTTTTGAAAGAAGAATATCTGTCTGAGTAACCATTCCAAAACCTGGAGTCTTATATTCAGGAATAGTCTGAAGGTCATAAACCTGCATAATTTTTTCACTGTTACGTTCCATATAATCAAGAGCGGCAGTTGTTCCCATAACATCTGTTACTACAAAAATACGTACATCATTGCCATAACGTTCATTTATAAGTTCAACAAGAGCTTTTATTTCCTGCGAGATATTGTAGGTATAAAATTCTTTTTGCATTTCAAATGAGTGACGGCTTACAAAATAATCTGTGAGCATGGTAAATCGTCTAAGGAGTTTATAATCTCCAATTGAATGGCGCCACTTTCCATCAGAACAGAAGAAATCTCCCGAAAGAACTGTACAACCTTCTCTTGCCAAAAACTGAAGATAAGGACGGTAATAAAAAGTATCTGCGCGTTTGTCCGGAATAAAAAGAACTACATCACGCACGCTGCCGGTTGAATCTGCAGGTTTAAATTCCGTTAAGAAAAGATTTGCACTTTGAAAATTAGAAGCCTCATTAAAACCTGAACGGAAGCTGCCGTCATAACGAAAAACTGTTTCTGTAACATTAAGCTCTTTATTATTATATTCAACAGGTTGAAAAATAATTGTGCCGGTCATAAGCGCCAGCGAAAGAAGAATTGTAATGATTGACCACACCTTCATCAAAATACTGTAATGATCAATATAAAGTCGTTCTGAATAACGGAAAAGCGCATGAAAGTTTGTAAGCAATACAAGAAGACTTAAGAAAAGTGTAAGCAGATTTACAACATTAAGATTCCAGTTAAAAATCTGAACTACCGAAAGCAGAAAGGCAAAAGGACTGAGCATTACAAGAGAATCCTTTTTTACATTTTTTATAAAAAGGATTCGACCGTTTGCTATCAATAATAGAATGATTATTAAAAGTTCCCCGTAAAACTTCATTCCCGCCTCTTTTTTTTGTTCTAAACTATTTTAGCACATTTATAGATTTTAGTCTGTTTGTTTTGATGAAAGCCCCGCAATTTTGGTAAATGTTTTTTCAAGGTACTGGGCTTCGCTTTCGGAAAGGGCAGAACGCGATAAAAGACTGCGCCAGAATTCTTCCATATCTTCGCGGCCAGGCATTTTAAAAAATCCAACCTTTTGAAGATTGTCGGTTATAACACCTACAGTTTTATCTATGCGGTCCAGCGGAAGCGGCGTATAACCCTTATAACCTCCCTCTTTTGCCGAAAGCTTATATCTAAAAAGATGATAGCACAGAATCTGAACTGCATGACTTAAATTCAATGAACCAAAGTTGTCACTGGATGGAATTGTAATTCCCATTGTACACTGATCCAGTTGTTCGTCGGTAAGACCTGTGCGCTCGTTTCCAAAAACAAGACCAATTTTTCCGTTCTGCTCGGTTATGGAATCAACATGAGCGGCAAATTCTTCGGGCAAAAGAAGCTTTCCTCTCTTTTTTCCACGACGTCTGGTAGTTCCGGCACAGACAACACAATCGGCAGTTGCTTCTTTTATGGAATTATAAAAAACAGCTTTATCAAATATTCCACCTGCATGAATTGCAAGCACATGAATATGCTCAATATCATAATTTGAACGCTCACCTACAATTCTAAGTTCATTAATGTCATTATTTGCCATAGCACGGCAGGCAGCACCAATATTCCGGCTTTCATCGGGATGATCAAGAATTACTACAATATTGTTAAGATTCATTAAAAAAAGCTCCGTACATAAATCCAGATAAATAAGCCTACGGTAATCATCTTAATTCCGGTTCCAAGAACAAAGCCCAAAAAGGCACCCCAGGCAGATTTTAATGAAGTAAAAAAGTCTCCATTGGAATTAATAAGTTCCCCAATCAGGGCACCAAGAAAAGGTCCTGCAATAATACCGGCCGGGCCTAAGAAAAAACCTGCTACAAGCCCTATTGTTGAACCAATTGTTGCAGCCTTACTTCCGCCAATTTTATTTGTAAGCATTACAGGCAGCACGTTATCAAGAATAGAAACTACAACTGCGGCTACAGCAGTAACAATCAAAATTACAAAAGAGATTTCGTTATAATCAGAGAAAAATGCCAGCAGAATGCCAAGCCAGGCCAAAGGAGCACCAGGAAGAACAGGAACAAAGGTTCCAAGAAAACCAAGCAGCAGTAAAATTCCCGCCAGGATTGAAAAAGCTATGTTCATACAAGCCTACTCCTAAAATCTGAATTATTTTTTAAACAGTCTGTACCACAAAAGTATAATCTTATATCTCATATATGGGAAGATAAGGAAAATCTTAAATGGATTATGGGCCAGTTCTACAAACATTTCGCGGCCTTTTTCAAAGGTCTTTTCGTTTATGCGGCGAATGCGTTCAGAAAAAATTCCAAAGCAATCCTTGTAATAAAGGAAGATGCTTGAAGAAAAACGGTTGCGGCGTTTGTAAGCCCAGCAGTTCTTGTCTTTAATACCATCACTCACAAGTACTAAAGATGGCTGGCACTTAAAAATAGCCTGAACAATATCATCTTCATCCTGTTTTGGATAGTAACCTACATAACGGCCAACAATTCTTAGCCCCGGGAAAGTATCTCGGACATTTTTTTCGGCCTTCATGAGGGTCTTTTTATGTGAACCCAAAAGGTACAGTGATTTATAATGAGAATCAAGAATTCCAAGAACCTGGATTACTGCAGTAAAAGGATTATAGCGCACAGGAACAGGCTTTTTTAAAAAACGGGCGCCCCTTAAAATACTCTTGGAAACAGGAAGAACAAGATCTGCATTTCTTACACATTCTGCAAAATCATTCTTGCGGCGGGCCTTAAGCAGATCCCATACAGAAAGGAAAACTATCTGCTTTGTTCCAGGCTTTGCAAGCAGTTCAAGAATTGCTGCTTCCATTTTGTCCGGTTCACAAATATCTACTGGAACACCAATTAAATTAATTCTTTCTATAGACATATTACACACCTGTTTGAACTGCCGCTATTCCATATAATGCCGCAGTTTCGCACCTTAATATATTTACGGAAAAATGTACCGGATAGAAAAGACCTTTTTTTACCCAGAGCTCAAGCTCTTCAGGACTTATCCCCCCCTCATTTCCACATACAATTGCAATGTTTTTAGGACCGGAACCTTCCTGTTTAGAACGCTCCAGCTCCAGCGCCTGCCGCACCGTCTTGCACCCGTCATTCCGTTCAGAAAGAATAAAGCCTGCAGCCCCGGCCCATTCTGCAGCAAGCTCCTGCCAAAGCTTTAACGCCTCTTCTACAGTTACCGGCTCAAATATAGTTGTAGAAACAGGAGAGCCGCTTTGTTGACGGGCTTCTTTTACAATACGTTCAAACCGTTCACCATGATTTTTTTCAAAAGCAGCAACACTTCCCTTTTCTGTATAATCACTTATAACGGGAACAATATTTTTGACGCCACATTCAGTTGCCTGACGTACAATAATTTCCATTTTCTGGGGCTTTGGAATAAACTGAAAAAGTGTGTATTCAATTCCATCCCCACCTGCTGCCTGTTCTTCCAGTTCTGAAGCCTGCACACCTCTTGTTATGCTGGATTCTGAAGAGGCAGCGATTGACGCACACAGCTGCAATGTGATTTTCTTTGATTTTTCATCGATTTTTGCAGCTGTTGAACCGCACAAAGTGCCATCGGGAAGCCTTAAATTTACCATATCTCCGGTTTTAACCCGCAGCACCTGTCTTAAATAGCGGTAGTCTTTTCCTTCTATAATGACGAGACCATTTTTATCAGGATTTTTATTTATTATCAGCTGTCTCATCTGCTATAGCCGACTCCTGAAGTTCCTTTAAGGTTTTGGTCTTACGCATAAGCTCATTAAAATCATTATTCTGAATAATTTCTATAGCCTTTACAAGCTGAATGTCGTAGTCCAAATCATAAAGCGGAGAAGTTTGAGTTCGCTGAACCTGAATGCGCAGAAGGCGGCGGATAAGACGTTCTTCAATAGGATAAGTCTTTGCTATCACCGTTGCTGCAGCAGCAATTTCATCTTCCTTCATGTTAGGAGCTTTTTCTACAGTCTGATTAATGATATCAGACTGAATAAGCTTTGTATAAGCTTCTTCCTGCTCAGGAGTCATTTCTTCTATATTCTTAACCTCATAATCAGGTGGAATACCAATTTTATCAATATTAACATCGCTTGGTGTGTAGTAACGTGCCATTGTAATTTTCATACCGTCTACATCACTAAGCGGAATAACCTGCTGAACAGAACCCTTTCCGTAAGTTTTCTGACCAACCAGATATGCCATATGATAATCTTTAAGCGCACCAGAAAGAATTTCTGAAGCACTGGCAGAACCCTGATTTATAAGAACGATAATAGGAAGATTCTTTTTTGCTGTTGTTTTTTCCGGAGTTGCCTTGTATTCCTGATTTTCAAAAGCAAGGCGGCTTTTTGTACTTACAATAAGACCGTTATCAATAAACTTGTCTGCTACATCAACAACACTGGTAATAAGTCCACCCGGATTGTCACGAAGATCGATTATCATACTTGTGTAGCCGTTTTTCTGAAACAGATTCATTGCATCCTGAAGGCGGTTTGGTGTTTCCGGTGTAAATTCAATAAGACGACAGTAACCTATTTTTGTTCCTTCAATCATGCCGTATTTTGCAGTTGGAACTTCTATAAGAGCGCGCACAAGCTTTACATCAAAGCGCATATTTGCTCCGCGCAAAATTGTAACAGTTACCGGAGTTCCAATTTCTCCGCGCAAATGACTTAAAACTTCGTTCATTGTCATTTCTGGAGTTGGCTGACCATCGATTGCTACTATATAGTCCCCGGCGTGGATTCCGGCTCGTGCTCCAGGAGTGTCATCTATTGGAGAAGAAACTTCTACGTAAGCAGGTTTGGTGGCTGTAGATTCAACAGGTTTAGAAATTGAAAGTCCAACACCACCAAAGTTACCGGTTGTTGTATCATTTAAATCGCGCATGTAATCTGGATCCAGATACAAAGTGTAAGGATCTCCAATTGCATCAAGCATTCCCTTTAAGGCGCCTTCGTACAGGATCTTTGGATCCAGCTCATCAACATAATTCTGCTGAACAAAATCAAAAACAGAATTAAGCTTCTTCATATACTGAAAAGAAGTAGCCTTTGTTTCATTTGAATTTTGAGCAAAGCAGGAAGAAGTAAAAAGAATTGCAATGCTGATAGTGCATATATACATGTTTTTACGGATTCGATTTAAAGTTTTCATATATATAATATAACAAAAATACACGATATAAAGCAACAAGTTATAAAGGAGTAAGCTAGTAAATAAACAACCAATCAAATTAAAAAAACTTGGGTCTTTGAAAACAGAGAGGCGCGAGGGAGGGAAACGGAGGGCAAAAACACTCTGAAGTGCGGCCGCAAAGCGGCCATGTATATAATTACAAGGCACTTCAGCGTGTAGCGGGCGAGCCCGCGGTTTTGAACTCCGTTTCCCGACCGGGAGCCTCTCTGTTTTCAATAAAAATTCAATTATTTTTTTTCAATTTTTTTTCATTTTTTTTCTAAACTTTTTTTTTACTAACCCGAAAATCAACTAAAGGGTGGTGGAAACCCATGAGATAAACCACGTTGTGGTTTGAAAGCCCACCATGTGTTTTATCTATTAACCAAACTATAAGGAGATTATTATGGTTATTAATCACAATATGAGTGCTATGTTCGCTCAGCGTTCCCAGGGAATTCAGGATCTTAATACCGAAAAGAGCATGGAAAAACTC
>JAILBH010000108.1 GCA_024681195.1 Treponema sp. | reverse complement strand
AAAAATAGAATCAGCAAGTTCAAAAATTACACAGAAGCAGCAGATGTATGAGTCGGGTTACGGTTCAGAGACAGATGTTCTTTCTGCAAAAATTGAACGCTGTAATGCTCAGATAGAAAAAGAAAAGCAGGCCTTGTCCCGAGCCACTGCCTGCCTTACGATTGAATATTTATTGAAATAACGTCATTGCGAGCGAAGCGCGGCAATCTATACCAGCGCGTGTTTCTGCCACCTCTTACTTTTCCATCTGATCAACATTGCAATTCCGCGGGTTGTTTCGTCGGTGCCGATTCCAAGCCAGAAGCCTACGAGGCCCAGTCCCAGCTTGATTCCTAGAATATAACTTCCCAAAACCATAATTCCCCACATAGATGCAATTCCGTAGAGGACCGGGAACTTAACATCACCCGAACCTTTTAGCGCACCAACGTAGATGAGATTAAGAGAGCGGCCAAATTCAATATAGGTTGAAAAAATAAGCAGTGTACTTACAAAGCCGAACACTTCATCAATATCCGTAAAGATGCGGATGATCGGTGCTTTTACAAGATTAACAACAAGAATCATAACCATGGAACAAGCCGTTGCCACAAGCTGATATTTGAAAATCTTTTTATAGGCAACATCGCTTTGTTTTGCACCAACATAGTAGCCTGTTTTAATTTGAGAAGCCTGTCCAATAGCCATGGCAAAAATAAATACAAATCGCACGATTGTCATTGTGTAAACCTGGGCAGACATAGCATTAGTTCCCAGTGTCGAAATCATAGCCATGATAACAATCTGGCTAATGTTGTAAGAAAGACTTTCTCCGGCAGTTGGAACACCTACAGAAAGAATGAGTCGGTATACCTGATTTGGAACTTTAAAAAGACCTTTGAGTTCAAAAGAAACATCTTTTTTACGGCGGATAATTATTGCAAGAAGGACAGATGAAACAAGCATTGCCATACCACTTGCGCAGGCAACACCAGGAACCCCAAGAATTGGCAGCCCGAACCAGCCGTAGAGGGAGAGCGCGTTTCCTATAACGTTTACAATGTTTCCGATGATTGAAACTATCATTGCTTCACTTGTGTAGCCGTAGCTTCTAAGGATAGCACCCTGTAAAGAACTGAATGCGTTGAAGAAGCAGAAGATTCCACCAAAAATGATAAAGTATTTGAAGGCGTAGGCACGAACTGCATCATCGAGCTGGTAGCATTTAAGTAGAGGTTTGAAGCCAAAGAAAACAAGAAGCATGAGGAAAACAGAAAGCAGGGTAATCATGAGAGTACTAGCCTGAGCAATCTGGTTGAGTTCCTTTTTAGATTTTTGTGCGCCAATATACTGAGCCAGGACAATTGAACAGCCTGTGCTTATAACTGCAAAAAGAAGGTTTAAGAAAAATACGTATTGTGAAACAAGACCAACCGCTGCAACTGCGTCATTGCTGTAAGAGCTGAGCATCATTGTATCTACAGATGAAACAAGAATTCGAAAAAATTGTTCCATCGCAATTGGAAGAGTTAGCTTAACCATTGGCAAAGCGCCGCGGTTTTGTTTTTGATTCATGTGAGGGACCTCCGTCATTGCGAGCGAAGCGAAGAAATCCACTCTCGCAAAAACAATAGTATTCTACCGAAATTCCACCTTTTGAAATTGCCTAAATCTATAAAAAATTTGTAATTTTTAGATTTGTGGTGTAAAATTAGGTTAAACGATTTACCGGAGTTAAATATGTCAATTAAAGAAATGCCAAAAATCACTGCTGTACCTGGTGGAAAAATCTGGACACATACTTTTGAAAAGTTTAAGGCAACAGTTTTTGTACCTCACAATGATCTTATGGATGATGTTTTGAATTATGGTTTTATTGCACCGTATCTTCTTGTGTTTGGTGAACGTGATTATTCAAATGACTTTGCTGGTGCTGTAGAATTTGCACGAGTAAACAATTTTGAACAGATTGCAAAAAAATATGGAACAAGTGTGGTTTTTATTTATCCAACTGCAGACGGCTGGAAGAATGCAGCTTCGGATTTGTTCAGTGAAATTATTTCTAATTCAAAAATTCACGAGTTTTATGAGGATGGTGTTGTAAAGGCTTATAATCGTTTTACAAAGCAGCTTGACGGCTATTATATCCGCGGGGGCATTTTTCATACAAATCTTTATGGTTTTGGAGAATCTGCTGATTATATTGCACAAAACTGTATAAACCACTTTGAAGGTGATGGTCTTTGGGGCAGGGCAGATTGTGCACCAGTAGCTGTTACACTTACAAATCTTTCTTCAGCGGCAAAAATTAAGGTTGCTGCAGACGATATACCAGTAGTATCTTATGGGAACACTAAAGAAATAAATGCAATTTTTAAGAAAAAATGTAAATATTTCCTTGAAAAACAAACTCCAGATATTTATGAAGATTTTGACGGTTTTATAAAACAATTCCGCCGTATGCTTGGCGAGCTTGAATTAGACCCGGATTTGGAAAAGGAAGGTTTGCAGATTGATCCGGCTGTAATTACTGTAAAAACTTCGCCTGATAATCTTGGAAAAGACAAGGGATCAGTTGAGCACAAGATCGGATATTTTGCTTTTTATAACAAGGGGATTTTTGACAAGGGGCCAGTTCCGCTTGTGCTTGCATTCCATGGTGGCGGGGACTCAAGCTTTTATATTGCGTATATTTCTGACTGGGCTGGCATTGCACATCGCCACAACTTTTTGCTTGTTGCAGTTGAAAATCACCTGAACAGTACAGCAACAGAAATGGTTGAGCTTGTGGAGCATCTTAAGAAAATTTACAACATTGATCCTACACGCATTTATGCTTCTGGCTTCTCCATGGGTGGTATAAAGACATGGGATATTATTCAGGAATATCCGGAGCTGGTGGCTGCGGCGGCGCCAATGGATGCAACAGTTGATATTGGTGAGAATGTATATTTTGGAAAAATCAACAAACCTGTAAACACAAGTGTAAGTGTTCCGATTTTCTACGCAGCCGGGGAACAGACTCCGCTTGCAGAGCTTCCTTATCAGGAACAGAAATGTATAAACAGAATGGCTTATGCGCTCAAGCTGAACGGTGCTTCAAAAGAATACAATGTAAAACTTGAAGAAAAAGATAAGTGGCAGAATAAGCTTTGGGGTGTTGATGGAGATTACACAAGCTTTGTTGTTGATCTAGCCCGCAAAGGAAAGCTTACGTTTAATTTCTTTACAAGAGCTGACGGAAAGTGCTGGAACATTTTTGCAGGCATAGACAACCAGGGCCACGAATGCCGCCCTCACACCTGCGAATACGCCTGGAGATTTTTGAGCTGTTTTAGCCGAGATGCAGATGGTGTAATTCACGGTGGAGAGTTAGATCAGATTAAAAAGGCTTTGTAAATATTATTTTGCAATTCCCTTTTTCGGTGCTGATTATTTTATTCAGAGCCTCTTCTTCCCCTGTCTTTGGCAAAATAATTTTTCCACTGGCAGGGTTTTTTATTGAAATTACAGGAGCAGTAAGCGTTGCTTTTACCGACGACTTTTCAAACGCAAGGTCTGCATTATCAAGACGGCAGTTTATGAGGCAAAGGTTTTTGCAGTAGCAGAAAGGTTGGGTTCCACTTATTACACAGTTTTCAAAAGTAAGATTTTTTGAATACCAGCCGATGTACTCGCCGTTTATGTGGCAGTTTTTTATGGTCACATTTTTTGCATGCCAGAAGGCATCTTTGGTATCGAGCTCGGAATCTGCAACAGTAGAATTCCGCATGTATTGGAATGAATATTTTCCCTTAAGGTTGAGTTTTTCAATTATCACGTGGTTTGTATTCATTAAAAAATATTCGCTGGTGGCGCTGGAGTTTTTTATGGCAAGCTTGTTTGTAGCCCAGCCAAACTCAGGCGAAACAATATCACATTCATTTATAAAGACATTGGAGCATTCACGAACGGCTTTAATTCCATGCAACTGAGAGCTTTGAATAATTACATTCTTGGAATACCAGAGGGCAGCACGGCAGGTGTCGGTCATTTCACAGTTTATAATTGTAGTATCATTATTATGCCAGAAAGGATAGCGTAAATTAAAATAACAATGCTCTGCCATAATGTCGCGGCTTTCTTTAAACGCACTTTCGCCGTCTGCAGGTCCGTCAAACCGACAATTCTTTGCAATTACATTTTGAGAATTATACAAGGCCCGTTCTTCATCAAATTCCTGGTTTTCAATTTCCATACTTTAAATATATCAAAAGCCACAGTAAAAAAGTAGTTAAAAAGTATTTAGTAATGGAATGAAAATTATGCTATAATCTTTTTATGCCTCGTAATTCAGGACATGCAGATCTTCCTCTTCATACAGGTACTGTGCCGCGCTGGCTTGCCGACAGAATGATGGTCCTTGGTACACTCATCACAGAATCTCTGGTAGAAAATTTTGGGCCGGAGGAAGTTCTTGTTAGGCTTAGTGATCCCCTTTGGTTTCAGTCGTTTGGTGCAGTTATGGGTATGGACTGGCACAGCTCGGGAATTACAACAAGTGTTATGTATGCATTAAAACGAGGGCTCAATCCACGTGCAAAGGAGCTTGGCATCTATGTTTGCGGAGGCCGTGGAAAATATTCCCGTATGACTCCGGATGAGCTTCTTAATATTGCCGGGCATGAAGGTCTTAATGGTGACGAGCTTGTTCGGGACAGTAAGCTTGTTGCCAAAGTAGATAATAATGCTGTACAGGACGGGTTCCAGCTCTACCAGCATAATTTTATTTTGACTAAGAGCGGGCAATGGGCCGTTGTCCAGCAGGGAATGAATACCGCAGAAAAAAAGGCGCGCCGCTATCACTGGTGTTCATCGGATTTGCGTTCGTTTGTTGAAGAACCTCATACTGCAGTTGTCGGTGAAAACCAGGGAAAGATTTTGAACCTTACAGACAAACAGGCCGATGGTGCGCGCAGCAATATTCTGGAAATGAGTCACGAAGAACCGGAGCGTCTTATAAAAGAAATTACGCAGATTGGAAAGCCGGCGAGCGAGATGATTTTACTCCAGGGAGGGAAAGTGCAGGGTACACTTTTCCCTGAGTTAGAAGAAACTAACACACTAAGCAAAATCCAATCCACCAGCCGCTCCATCATCATGCCTGCCCACCACGATGTACAGGCACAGGACGTAGACCTCAAGCGTTTAGGCGGCGTGTTAGCCACAGCTTACGAAAGTCAACCTAAGGATTTTGAAAGCCTGCTGCTTACTCCTGGACTTGGCCCACGAACGCTGCAGTCTCTTGCCCTTGTAAGCGAAGTTATTTACGGAACCCCAAGCCGCTTTACCGATCCTGCCAGATTCAGCTTTGCACATGGCGGTAAGGACGGACATCCATTCCCGGTTCCTCTTAAGATTTATGATGAATCAATCCGTGTGCTCCGCGACAGCATAGAAAAATCAAAGCTTGGGTACAAAGATAAATCGGACTGTATACGCCGTCTGCATGAGACAGCGCTGAACATAGAAAAAAACTGCGCTCCGCAGGTAGACTTTGATGCTGCCATAAAGTTTGAGCGCCAACATAGTAAAGAATGGGATGGTAAAACCGTATGACAAAAGAAGAAGAAAACAACACAAACTGGAGCCAGTCTGTTGCAGGAGTCTGTATAAAAGACGGCAAGGTTCTGCTCGCAAGACATACCTATGGCAATGGAAAAGGCATGCTTATTATTCCAGGTGGCTACGTACAGTTTGGCGAGATTCCACAGGAAACTTTGGTTCGTGAATACCTTGAAGAAACAGGTGTTACAGTAAAAGCCGCAAAGCTTTTGGGAATGCGTTTTAGCGACAAAGACTGGTATGCGGTTTTTGCAGCCGATTACATAGAAGGAGAGCCTCGTTCCGACGGCGACGAAAACAGCGAAGTTATCTGGATGCCGGTAGAAGAAGCACTCAAGGACCCGACAGTTCCAGGCCTTACCAAAACCATGATAGAAAAAGCTGTAAAAGGAAATGGTTTTGAGCTCACTCCCTACGAAACAAAAACACCGGGAAGGCATCTTTTTACTTTGAACTAAAAATGAACTCCAAGCTTGCTGAATATCCTATAACGCCTTTTCTCGATGATATTTGTGACAGTCTTAAAAATTCTCCATCGCGATATTTAATTTTGACTGCCGAAACTGCGGCGGGAAAATCAACGGTGTTGCCGCTTGCCTTACTTAAAAAATTTAAAGGCAAAATGATAATGACAGAGCCTCGACGAATTGCAACGTTAGGTGTTGCTAACAGAGTTTGTGAATTGTGGGAAACAGCCTTCGGCGCTAACGCAAACGAAGTTGGCTACAAGATTCACCTTGAAAATAAAATTACAAAGGACACCCGGCTCGAAGTTGTTACCGAAGCAATTCTTGTCCGCCAGCTGCAAAGTGACCCGGTGCTGGAGTCGTATAATGTTGTAGTACT
>JAILBH010000080.1 GCA_024681195.1 Treponema sp. | reverse complement strand
GGGCGCGAAAAAAACTTGAACTTGGCCTTGGAGAAAACCCAGAAGGCATTATACTTTTTTTTGTAAGTAACCCCGTCGCAGTCAAAGCTGCCAAAACATTCTGTAACATTATCCTGAACAAGCACTGTAGTCTGTGCAGTTCCCAACCTTACCGACGAATCAATGAACGCCGAAGAAATCTCTTTTGTATTTTCGTACACTAAATTGCTCATAGTGGTATTATAACAAAAAGGGGCACGATTTGCACCCCTGTGATTTTACTCTTTCATCTTAATCATCTTACGAAGACCGCTAAGACCTGTAAAAGTGTTCCAGACATTTTTGTTTTCAAAAGTAATTGCAGATGAAAGACCCACATGCCACATCTCGTGACGAATCTGGCCAAGAATGAGTTCCAGACGGGTATATTCACAGCCCTGGGGTTTCTGAATAAGTTCATCTGCCGTAAGATTTTCAAGGTATCGTTCAATCTTATTTGTTACAAAATCAAAATATGGCATAAGCTTTTCGCGGGGAATAACAAAGGAAGTATCTTCTACAAACCCCTCTCGTGCAGTCGAAATAACGCTCAGGTTTTCCGGTATTCCAAAAAGTTTTTCGCCCTCATAAACATAATCAGCCGGATTTATAAAAAACCTGTCCATTGAATGAAGATTATGAAAAATATAGCGGGATCCGTTTACGCCATCGAACACAGCTTCGAGTTCTGCGACCTGGATCTGGTCTTTGATGTTCTGAAAATTAATTTCTACCTGTGATTTTATCTGTTTAATTATTTCGTCCATGATTGTTTGTCCTTTATTTCCTAAAAATATCGATTATATTCTGAATAATTTTTACTATTCGCAAAATCCTGTAAGCATTTGTTCTATATCATCTGTAAGGCTGCCGTCCTGGCGGAAGACTTCTCGGGCTTTGTCGGCCATTACGGCGGCTTCTGATTTTCGGTCAAGGTAGCTCAAGGCAGCGGTATAATGGAAATACAGATTCTGCTGCGTACCAATGGAAAGATCTGGTCGTGCAAGTTCCTGTTCAAAAAAATCAGGGAGCCAGGTTTCTATGCTGCGGTCATAATATTCCTGTATGATATACTGCGGGACACTTGGATTTTCCGGCCCATATATCATATTCGCCGCGCTTCATATAGGCATAAGCAAGTTCACTCATAGACCAGGAATCCCAGCAGTCATTTTCATACGCTTTGGTAAGATATGTGATTGTGTTGCTTACAAGCTCTTCATCAGAAATGAGCCACCGGCCGGAATAACGCCGCAAGACATCGCTGTAGTAAAGTCCCAGCGCATAATCAAGAATTGGTTTTTCGCCGTTAGTCTGAACAAACTCCTGAATAACTTTTGCAGGATCAAAATAAATTGAATTGTAAACTCCTGTTTTGGCGGTACGAAAATCCACAAGAGTCTGCCCTTCCTTAAGATTTTCAAAGGTTGCTTGAGTTGCAGCATCTGCACCTGCGTAGGCACTTCTGGCTGCAAAAAGAGAGGATGTGCAAACAAACAAAATTATTACAGTAAGAAGTATTCGTTTTTCCATAGAAATAGTATAGCATAGATTTTAAGAAATGCATTATTTATAAAATTAACAATAAGATCTAAAACAAAAAAAGCACCTCCCGATAATTACCAGAAGGTGCTAAATGAGAGGTTTGTTATTTTATTATTTTACCTGAGTTCCATTCACATACAACTTATATCCGTTGGTGTTGATTTGTGATAAATCGCCATCCAGGGCTTTTATATAAGTGTTGCCGGTAAGAGTCCAGGTGCTGGTGCTGTCGATTTTTACTGTTACAGTTCCAACTCCTGTTGAAACTGTTTTGCCTTTTGCATTTGTGATATTGCCGCTTATTGTTCCTTCAAAGCTTGAATTGTTTGTGAGATTCAGAGTAAGTTTTGAATCGCTTCCAACAAGAATTGTTCCTTCCAACACCTGACTTTTTGCATTAAGAGTTGCAATATTCGAAGCGCCACTCCAGCCGTCTGCACAAACAGAAAGCAGGATGTTTGAACTGTCTTCATTCTTTAAGGTTACGCCATTCAGATTTATAACTGCGTTTGTGTTTGTTACGTGGAACATGTGTCCGCTCTTACTGGTAAGAGTTCCACCGTTCATGGTAAAGCTTGAAGTTCCACTGTCTGCATCACCCGACATTGACTGATAAATCATAATTGTATCAAGGAAGGTTGCATTGCCGTTGCATTTTGTATTGTTTGCATTGAGGTTTGAATTATTCAAAGTGATAGTATTTTTTCCTTCGATACAAACACCTTCAGAAAGATTTGATACAAGTGTTGCATTTGAAACTGTGATGTCGGCAGTTGAATAAATTGCAGGAGAGCCAAGTCCGTTTGAAGTGT